>CAVCHK010000054.1:0-23209 GCA_963601985.1 Paludibacteraceae bacterium | reverse complement strand
TTCTAAAAGAGCAAAATTCCTATTCCTACTATCAAGAAGTTCATAAAACAACTCCCTTGCCAAAGAAACATTACCATTATTACTAAGCATCTTAGCATATTCAAATTTAATCGTATTATCATGAGTATTTCCCATATACAAAGCCCTAACCATACCAATATCATTATTTATTATAGCAGCATTTAATAAACGATTAATATATTTTCTCATATAATCCCCCTAACAAGCAAATATTCTATCACAAATACAACAATTAAGCAAATATTTTACCCAAAAAAGAGTAATATATAAAGAGGGATAATATGAAAAATATAATAGAATACTACTATAACATAAAGATAGATAAACTAACAAAAGAAGAAAATAACTATATAATCATATCAAATAACCACCTCTACACCCTAAACCAATATAATAACGACATAAATAAAATTAATGAGCAATATAAATTAAACCAAAACATAAACAATCAAATAATAATAAACAATATAATTCCAAATAAATACAATAATATAATAACAAACATAGATAAAGAAAACTATATACTAATAAAAAAACAAAGCATCATACCCCTAACACTAAAAAACATATCATACATAGAAAGAATAAACCTACCAAATACATATATAAACCTAGAAAGAAATAACTGGGAAATACTATGGAGTAATATGATAGACTACTATGAAACCCAAATAGGAGAAAACTCAAGAAAATATCCCAAAATAAGAGAAACAATTAACTACTACATAGGACTAACAGAAAACGCCATATCATATATAGTAAATACCAAAAACACCCTAAATAAAGAAATATCTGACAATAAAGTAATATCTCACAGTACACTCTCCTCCCCTCTAGAAGATCCATTAAACATAATACTAGACCATAAATCAAGAGATGTAGCAGAATACATAAAAGAATCATTCTATAAAAATAACCAATATATATATCAAGAACTAGAAGAATATTTTAGTTATAACTACTACTCAAAGTACGGAATACAAATCCTTATCGGAAGATTACTCTACCCAAGTCACTATTTTAATATGTATGACAAAATATTAAGTGGCAAAGTCAAAGAAGAAGAACTAGATAAAATAACAAATCAAAATAAAAAGTATGAAATATATTTATACAATATATATACATACTTAACAAAATACTATAATATACCCTTCCCAGAATGGCTCAGTCCTCATTAACAACCTTAATAACCTCTGGAATCTCATTAATAAGTGCACTACAAATCCCATCTTCTAGAGTTGATGAAGCAAGAGGACATTCCCTACAAGCCCCAATTAAAGTAACATATACAACACCATTTTCAAAACGATTAAACTTAACAGAACCACCATCATTTTCTAAATATGGTCTAATTTTATCTAAAACTTCATTAATTCTTTTAACAATTTTTTCATTTTCCATTCCCATCACCTACAATTATTATATATTTTTTTAACAAAAAGTACAACAAAATATACTAAAAAAGATAAAAAAGTGTTATAATAACACCAGTGAGGAAAAAGAATATGGAAAAAGTAAAAAAAGATGATATCATCAAAGTAACAGTAACAGGAGTCCAAAAATACGGTGCATTCACTCAATCAGAAGACTATGATGGACTTATTCATATTTCAGAAATATCATATGGCTATGTAAAAAATGTAAATGATTATCTAAAAGTAGGAGATAAAATATATGCTGAAGTAGTAGATATAAATGATAATGATAACCATTTAAAACTTAGTATAAAAGATATTGACTACAAAAGAGATGGTCAAAAACTAAAAAGAATGGCTGAAACCAAAAACGGATTCAAGCCATTAAAAGAAAATCTAGATATATGGATAAACGAAAAAATAAAAGAAATAACTGACAAGATGTAAAAAAGAAAAAAAATACTATCAAATCTCTTGACAAAGTATACTAATAAATGGTATATTATTGATTGTCCAGAGATATTAAGGGCGATTAGCTCAGTTGGTTAGAGCACTTGCCTTACAAGCAAGGGGTCATAGGTTCGAGTCCTATATCGCCCACCATTTTTTTGCCGAAATAGCTCAATTGGTAGAGCAACTGACTTGTAATCAGTAGGTTACGGGTTCAATTCCTGTTTTCGGCACCAGTTGTTGGAGGGATAGCGAAGTGGTCAAACGCGGCAGACTGTAAATCTGTTCCTTCGGGTTCCATGGTTCAAATCCATGTCCCTCCACCACTTTTTTGTTTGGTTATTGAATGCCCCGTAGCCAAGCGGTAAGGCACCACACTTTGACTGTGGCATTCGTAAGTTCGAATCTTGCCGAGGCAACCAATCATTTTTGCTTCGTTAGCTCAGTCGGTAGAGCATTTGACTTTTAATCAAAGGGTCTGGAGTTCGAATCTCCAACGAGGCACCAGATTGATAATAAACTCGAACTTTTATAAATTCGAGAGTAATAAATCACTAACAGAAATGTTGGTTTTTTTTGTTATTATGTCCAACTTTTAGTTATGTCTAACTTGACATAATTGTTATTAAAAAAGGAAAGTGATTTTATACAATAATTTTGACTTACACGATATAGCAGATAACATGCCCTGAGAACAAAAGGTAAATAATTATTTATGCAAAAAAAATTATAACTATGATGATAAAAAAAGCATTTAAAAACGAGCTATAGCTCGTCCAATAAAACTAAAATACCATTCTAGTGACATAACTTTAGCTAGACATAAAGCCAAACAAAATTATGTTTTTATTATGACTCTTGTTAAAAAATCAATCTTTATAGCACCAAGTTTTTTATATAACATTAATAATCAATTCATTATACTCCCCTAAAAATTTAATATTATTAAAATAATTAGAAAAAAGAATTTCAAAATGACTAAGACTAATATCACTCTTACGATTCAATCTGTTAAATAAAGAAAATAACATATAATCATTACTCTTATTAATAAAACACAAATCCCCAAGTAACACAGTAATCATTTTAACATCACTTTTCTTTTTAATATCAAACTTATCCATATTCAAAGATAAACTATCAAGTTCATATATCAAATCATTCTTAAGTAACTTTAAATTATAACAAAAACTATCAATAATAACCAAATTAAAATGATAATAAAAATACTCCATATTATCATTATCATGAAAATACTTCTTATCAAGAAAAATATTCCAAACATTACTATTAATACAAACTTTAAAAAGCCTTTCCCCAATATTAATATCACCTATAATACCAAAAAAATAAGTAATAAAATTATCCAAAATACAAATAAACTGCTCATCACTAGTAAAATACCCCTTCTTAACGAAAGAATCAATATTTATCTTAATATTATCGTCACTAAGCATCTCAATATACCTATCCAAAGTATTATCCAGTAAAAACCTAATAATAAAAGCCTTATTAACTATACCATTCGAAGAAATAACATACTCAAGTAACCTCTTCTTTCTAACCAATACCCCATCTTCACAATTCCTAATATTATCTTTCAATAAATCCAACATAAATATACCTCCCTATACTTGTATACAATATCACAAAATCAAACAAATAAAACAAACAAAACTTAAAACAACAAAATCTAACTATTTAAAACAAATAATTAATTACAAGTTAACAAAAAGTGATACTAAATATCACTCTTTAATTTTTCTAAGAACAAAATACTTACAATCAACAGCACAATACTCCCTAATATACTCATCCAAATAATCATAATTATTAATTCTTTTAACTTTCTTATTACTACTTAAATAAAAACCCTTAAGTCTAAGCTTACCATAAGCAATATCCCCTACAATAAAATCATAATCACTAAAAAAATCCGTATAACAAATATTAAACTCATCAATATCAAAACCATTCTTATAATCCACTATAAGTTCATACTCATTACCATTAATTTCAATTTTCTTCATTATACCACCCTATTCATAATTCTTAGCAAAAGCACTCTTAATCTGCTCATACTTACTCAAACTAGAAGCCGAATTCCAAGTAATAAAACCACCATCTAAACCATTATCATATAAAGCCCTAACCTGATCTTCTATCATAGAAGCATTATAAATAACCGTAGGATTCCAATATGGCGTATCATAAGCTGTTATCCAAGTTCTAGCAACAGCAGGAGTAGGAATTTCCTTTTGCCTACTAGCAGCACCACGTGCCCAATTACTAACCGTTTGATAAGGATTACTCCAAGTATCAACACTTCTACCAAAATGATCCGTATAAGGCATCGAACTAATAGCATCAACAATATTAGATATAGCGGGCCAATACTGACCATAAGCCGTAACATACTCTCCTGAACACTCACCAAATACATCTACAGATAAATATATACCATTCTTATGTAATTGATCAGTAGCATAAAACAAGAAATTCTGAACAGCCTCAGCCTTCTCCTCATCATACTTATTCTTAAAATCAGTATTACCCTTAATAGACATATTATAAGCATCCTCAGGAAATCTTACATAATCAAATTGAATCTCATTAAATCCCATCTCTTTAGCACCTTCAATAGCCAAATTAACATTATATTCCCATGCCCCCCTACTATAAGCCGAAGGCCAAAGTCTACTAGAAGCACTAGAAGATATACAGTCCTCAGGATGATCCTTACCATAATGAACATCATTAAATACAACTATTCTACCAATAGCATATATCCCAGCATCCTTAATCTTATCAATTGCACTCTTATAAACACTATTATCATTAATTGCAGTAGCATATGCTGTAGGAGACACCTCTTTAGCAACTTCCGAAGAATAAGCCATAGCCCCATCCTTAATATCCACTACTATTGCATTAACACCATTCTCTTTAGCAATTTTCAAATAACTATCAATACTACCAATAACACCAGCATTCAAATACATTGCCTTAGCATTCTTCATAAGAGGATTACCATCAAACTCAATCTTTTCATAAGGATAATAATCCAGTGTAGAAGCCTTACCACCATAAAGTTCCCTACCAGCATACTTACGATCCTTATGCGTATCATATACCCCATTCTCATTATAATTAGCGGTAGCATCTTCCAAAGTATCTACTAAATACTTACCATACACATAACCAGTTATATCACCCTTACTAATCTTATACATATTAACACTACCATCATCATTAACAAAATCATAACCAACTATACTAACTTCATTACCCTTTTTAATAAAAGAACTAATCTTCGTATCCTTATCATTCTCATATATCGTAGAAGAAGTCCTTACATATTTAATCTTCTCAAGAACAACATCCTTAATATCACTAACTAAATTACCCGAAGCAACATAATAACTAGAATTATCATAATCAATTTCTGTATACTTAACATTATCTTCTTCTATAACCTTATTATAACTAATAACCTTCCTACCTCTTATCCCAGTACTAGTCTCTTTAAAATTATTATCATCATCATAATTATACAAAATAACATCACTCTTATCAGAAGCAAGATACATACTCTTCTTATCAATAACAACATCTTTAACACCCTTAAATAAAAAGAATACTAAGAGAAAAATAATAAAAACTATCACTAAAAGCAATAATAATCTTCCAACTTTAATCTTCCTTTTTCTTCTTCTTTTTTTCATAAATATACCACCTTACATATATTAGTATACCATATTTACCATCTTTTTACTATTTATTAAACTAAAAAAATAGAAAATCTTCATTTTCTATTTATCTAACATATTAAGCAAATTAATCTTAAACATATCCCTATCAGCATGAGACTTAGATACCATAACACCCTTATAAGTAGAAAGCTCTTTCTGATGACCTTCACTTAATATCTCCTCAGGAGTCAAAGTATCAAGCATAATAAGCCTCTGATTCTCATAAACAGTATAAAAAAGTTTAACATCACCATGAACCTTAGCAAACATTCTATCAGTAGGTAATTTAAGTTCATACTTAACAATACCATCCTTAGTATTCCTAGATACCACAACACCCTTAAATTCCCCATCACGAAATGAAGGATAAAAATCAAAAACCAACTTTTTATAAGCAAGCATATTATACTTCTTAAGAGCTCTCTCTTTTTTCCTAAACTCATTTTCATTCAAATACTCAATAACAAAACTATTCTTCATACCAAATCCCCCCAGATCAAGTCAAAATGTATTAAAATAATACCATATTTACAAAAGAAAGTCAAGAAAAATGTGCATCAAATAATACCATCCCCCTTAAACAAAGGAATAAAACTATCACTCTGACTACCACCCTCTTGAATAAAACATTTCCTAACACCAATATCATAAGCATAATCAATAACATCATCATACTCACTCTCACTAACAACCCTATTAAGTTCATTATATCTAAGTTCCCTAACAGGAGTATACTGATTCATAATACTAAAAATAATATTATTACCATATTCACCATATAAATAACCAATTATCCTCTTAGAATCATCACTATGACCAGGTAAAACCAAATGCCTAACAATAAGCCCCCTCTTTAATAAAACACCATCATATATAGGACTACCAACTTGCCTATACATCTCTTCTATAGCATTTTTAGCTACCTCAAAATAATTATCTACCATAGAATATTTACCAAGACTATCATCATAATACTTAAAATCAGGTAAATAAATATCAATAAAACCATCCAAAAGTTTTAAAGAACTAACACTTTCATATCCAGAACAGTTATAAACAATAGGTATCTTAAGCCCTCTATTACGTGCTAAAATAATACCATCCCTAATAAGAGGAATATAATGCGTAGGAGTAACCAAATTAATATTATTAGCCCCCATTCCCTCAAGTTCCAAACAAATATCACTAAAACGCAAAATACTTATTTCTTCTCCAATACAATTATGACTAATCACATAATTCTGACAATATATACAACCTAAATTACAATAAGAAAAGAAAATAGTACCACTACCATTCAAAGAAGATAAAATAGGCTCTTCCCATAAATGCAAACGATAACCACCTATCTTCATCTTATTAGAAGCCCTGCAAAAACCCACTTCACCATTATTCCTATTAACTTTACATTCCCTAGGACATAAAGTACACTCATTAAACAATTTTTCCATATAAATCACATTATATATTTTACAACAAAAAACAGGCTCTTTCAAGCCCATTTCATTACCTACTACCAAGAATAAAACAAACAATCATACTAATAAGTAACATAATCGTAGCAATATTAATAAACCCCCTATTACCATTCTTCTTAGGAATATCAAGTTTAATACTAGGCATCGTAGAAGTAAACTCCAAATTATCCCCTACTAACCTATTCTCTTTAACCAAAGGAAGAGGTAACTTCTTAATTTTATCCTCACTAATACCATTACATTCCTTAATCTTTTCAATATCCTTCTTATCCCTATCTCTACCAAGTAATAACTTATCTCCAATAATACACTCTAAAGACTCTGTCATATACTTTTTATTATCCGAAGAAAAATAAGGAACAATATAATCACTAAGTTTAACATTAATATTCTTTATTCTACCAATTCTTCTCTTACAATCAAAATTATACTCAACAATACCATTATCCGATTCCTTAAAAACAGAAATATTAACCTTAACCCCATCAATAATAACTTGGAAACCATAATCAATATTATTAACTGTATAAGTAAGACTATCCCTCTTAGGATCATATAAATCCTTCTTACGAAAAACCTCTCTAATCATAGGAATATCCTCTAAAGAACAAAGATAATCCAAACTAATATGTTTCCTACCAGAATCCTCATTAAGTAAAATATAGGGAACAAAACCACCACATAAATACATCTTAGCACTAGTCTTATTAATCTTATCAATCTTATTATAAGTATCCAAAAGTTCACTAAAACTAAAACCATTTTTATCTAAATACTCATTATAAGAATTAATACTATTATTAAAAACAGTATCAATCTTAGTCTTAATAACATTAATATCCTCACTTCTATTTAAAAATACATTATATAATTTATCAACATTATAAGAAGGAACATCCATACCCATTCTTTCAATTTCTTGTAGTCTACTCTCAATATACGAAATAACCAATTTATTTTTCTCTTCCATCTCTTCACCTACTATTTATAAACCAATTATACCATACCAAAACTTATGATGTAAACAAAAACAAATAAATTTCCCAAAAAAACCAAAAGAAAAAGAACAAATATGTTCTTTAAAACTTAATTCCATCCTCAATATACTTAACTATCTCTTCTACTTTAACAGTAGCCTGCTTCATAGTATCCCTCTCTCTTATAGTAACAGTACCATTATTAATAGTATCATCATCAATAGTAATACAATAAGGAGTACCAATAGCATCACTTCTTCTATATCTCTTACCAATACTACCACTATCATCATAGCAGACCATAAAAGATTTAGATAGCAAATTATATATTTCCATAGCCCTATCACTATGATATTTCTTTACTAAAGGAAGAACACATACTTTATAAGGAGCCAAATAAGGATGAATTTTCAATACTTCACGACTGCTACCATCCTCTAATACTTCTTCACAATAAGCATCACAAAGCACAGCAAGTAATAACCTATCTACTCCAACTGAAGGCTCAATAACATAAGGCAAATACCTCTCATTAGTCTCCGGATCCAAATATCTCATATCCACTTTAGAATGCTTCTGATGTACAGACAAATCATAATCAGTACGATCCGCTATACCCCAAAGTTCTCCCCATCCCATAGGATAATTATACTCAATATCACAAGTAGCCTTGCTATAGAAGACTAATTCCTCTTTAGCATGATCACGGTATCTCAAATTCTCTTCCCTTATACCAATCTCTTTCAAAAAATCCAAACAAAAACCCTTCCAATAAGAAAACCACTTCAAATCACTACCCGGTTTACAGAAAAACTCATATTCCATTTGTTCAAATTCACGAGTTCTAAAAATAAAATTCCCAGGAGTAATCTCATTTCTAAAAGCCTTACCAATCTGTCCAATACCAAAAGGAACCTTAGTCCTCATACTCCTTAAAACATTATTAAAGTTAACAAATATCCCTTGAGCAGTCTCTCCTCTTAAATAAACCAAACTAGAAGAATCAGAAGTAACACCCATATGCGTTTCAAAAAGCAAATTAAATTTACGTATCTTAGTAAAATCACTTTTACCACATTTAGGACACGGAATATTATTATCACTAATATACTTCTCTAACCTATCATTATCCCAACCATCTCCGCTCTCACTCCCTTGAGTATACTCTTCAATTAACTTATCAGCCCTATGCCTAGTTTTACACTTTTTACAATCAATCAAAGGATCAGAAAAACTAGCAACATGCCCAGAAGCAACCCATACATTAGGATTCATAAGAATCGCAGCATCAATAGCATAACTATTAATATGTTCAGTAATAAACCTCTTATGCCAAGCCTTCTTAATATTTTCTTTAACTTCTCTACCTAAAGGACCATAATCCCAAGTATTAGCAAGACCACCATATATCTCACTACCCTGAAATATAAAACCATATTGCTTACAAATATTAACCATTTTATCCATTGTTAATTTTTCCATTTTATACCTTCTCTCACTTCATATATAATACTATATTTTATATCTTTTGTAAATACCACTATCTAATAATTTCATAAATAAGACTACTATTATCATTATTCATACTATCACTAATCTTAAATAACATATTCTTATCAAATAAAGGAATATCCCTATTAGTATATAAAGTCATAATAGTATCATTAACATTAACATAATCATTAATATCCTTATTAATAATAATACCAGCAGAATAATCAATAACATCATCCTTATTTTCACGACCAGCACCTAAATGCATAGATAACTTAGCAACTTCCAAAGAAGAAACATAGCTCAAATAACCAGCCCTATCACACTTAACCTCATATATTATATTACTTTTAGGAAGACTATTAATATCCCCATTTTGATATCTAACAAACTCCAAAAACTTATTATAAGCCTTCTTACTCTTAATAACATCTAATACCATATTATTAGCCTCTTCATACGAAATACCCCTTCCCAAAGATACCATATAACTAGCAAGACTAATACATAACCTAAGTAAATTACTATCTTTATTATAATATAAAATATTAATAGCCTCAAGTACCTCTAAAGAATTACCAACACACTTACCAAGAGGAATATTCATATTAGTAAGAAGACATATAACTTCCATACCATTCTCCTTACCTATCTTAACCATAAGATTACCAAGTCTTCTTCCCGATTCAATATCCTTAACTAAAGCCCCTTCTCCAACTTTAAGATCAATTACCAATTTTTTAGAACCCGAAGCAATCTTCTTACTCATAATCGAAGAAGCAATAAGTGGAATAGACTCTGTCGTACCAGTAACATCCCTAAGAGCATATATCTTCTTATCAGCTAAAGCAACATCATCAGTCTGACTAGTTATAGCCATGCCAATATCTTTAATTTCATTAATAAACTCATCCCTACTAAGACTAGATTTAAATCCCACTATAGACTCAAGTTTATCAATAGTACCACCAGTATACCCAAGACCTTTGCCACTCATCTTAGCTACCCTGCATGAGCAAGCCGCTACAACAGGAGCCACAATCAAAGTAGTCTTATCACCTACACCACCAGTAGAATGCTTATCAACAACATTATCCAAAAAACTAAGATCAATAACCTTACCAGATAATATCATATACTTAGTAAGATATATAACCTCATTATCTGTCATATCATTAATAGTAATAGCCATAAGTAAAGAAGCCATCTGATAATCATAAATACTACCATTAGTAAAACCTTCTACCACATACTTAATCTCTTCTTCACTAAGTTCCCCCTTATTCTTCTTCTTAAGAATAATATCAATTATATTCACAATACCACTTATCCTTCTATATAATTTTAACACAATAAAACCATAAAAACAATTATAAAACAAAAAGTGAGTCATAAAACTCACTTAAGTCATATAAGACTTCCAAACTAAGGAGAAAAATAATTATTACACCATAGCCTGTGAAAAGGATACTAACGTACCCATATATAGTATATCTCATCTACTTCTTATTATACTCATAAGAATTAATAACAATACCAAGTATCAATATAAAACTCAAAATATAAAACCAAATAAGAAGCATAATAATACTAGATAAAGCACCATATATCAAATCATATCTAGCAAAAAACTCAATATAATAACTAAATACCGCAGTAGCAATAACCCAACCAACAGTAGTAACAAAAGCACCTAAAGAAGTATTACTAGTTTTATAAGAAGGAGCAATAAAATAAATAAGCCTAATATTAAAGAAAACAAACAAAAACGTAATAGGCCACTTAATAGCCTTATATACAAGCAAAGCATTCTCAACTACCCTATTTAAAAAATCATACCTACCTAAAAGCAATATAATCTTATCACCAAGCATAACAACAAAAATAAGAAAAAGAATAGCACTAATAACAATAATTAATATAATAAAAGATCTAAGCCTATCCTTAATCTGTGAAGAATTCGGAATCTTATACAAATTATTAGAAGCATTAACAATAGCATACATACCATTACCCGCTGCAATAAAAGTAAAAATATTCAAAACACCAACAGAAATATCAAAATCCTTTCCCGATATAACCCCTACTACAATATCACTAGCATAACTAGGCAAAAACTCATTAATAAGACTAATAATACTATCAATAGATATCGAAAAATACCCCGCTACTATAACAATAATCGTAGCAATAGGAATAATAGCCAAAACAAAACTATAAGCCAAATAAGCAGGTAAAATTCTAAGTTCCTCCAAACTTAGAATTTTAACTATTTTACTAAAATACTTCTTAAAAGAAATCATACTATCACTCACTTACTATCCTTCTTATTCTTCTTCATATCCAAAATAGCCTCATTAATAGCATCATCAACAGTCTTAACATCATCCATTATCATACTATAACCAACAGAAGCACCATATCCATAAGGAAGCTCCTTAAGTTCCTTATAAACCTTTCTCATATAACTATTAACATCCTTCTCACTATAACCAACCATATATATCAAAAACTCATTACCATCAGTTCTAATAATATCAGTATTAGCCCCTTGATTATTAATAAGTATACTCGCAGCCTTCTTAATAATAATATCTCCCTCTTCATGCCCATGACTATCATTAATATCCTTAAGATTATTAAGATCAATAACTACAAACGCTTGAGGATAAATAACATTATCATCCCACTCCTTAATCTTAATATTCAAATAAAGCCTATTCTTAAGAGAAGTCATAGAATCAATATATTTAAGTTTTTCATTATTCTTAAGTACCCTTTCATTATTCCTCTTCTTCTTAATAACAAAAGTAATAAAAATAATAAACAAAACACAAATAACACTAACCAAAAATATTAACAAGGTATTAAAGTCATCAAGTCTATTACTAGTATTATACTCATAACGAATACTATTATAATCCAAAGAAGAAACATAATAACTAAACATATCCGCAAATACCATATTCTTATTAACATCCCTAATAACAAACCTATATTCATCATTCAAAACAGCAGTATAACACTCATAAAAATCACTAAACTTAGCATTCCTATAATAATTATACATATCCCTATCAATAATAACCACATTATTACCAATATGCTTCATAAGTTCTAAAGAATTATCATAAACAGTATACTTAATACCATTACTAGTAAGCATATCATTAATATAAGTACCACCAATAGCAATAACTTCACTGTCTTTTAAACTCTTAATAGAATCAATAACAAGCTTATCTTTAGATAAAACAACATACTCTTCTTTAAATAATGAAAAAGTATAAATAGTATCAATATTAAGACCACTAGCATTAAAATTACCAAAAGCCAAATCAATATCCCCACTCGATAAAGCTTTTTTAAGCTCATTTATACTATCATACTTATAAAACTTAAAATCAACATCAAAAAAATCCTCAAATCCACTAAAATAATTAGCAAGATTACCCACTATCATATCAGAATCACTACCAATAAATGGCATATAATCAACATAACCTACTGTATATTGATAAGAATTATAACCAATCCTATCAACATCACTAATCTCTTTATCATTAAAATATTCCACTAAAAAATGCTTTTTATAAGAATTAACCTCACTATCCTTACCATATAAATTATAAAACTTCTTCATAATATTCAAAAAAGTCTTATCCCCAATAGTTAAAACATATTTATTATATATATCATTAAATTTAAAAAGAATCTCTAAATCATTACTTAAAATCTCAGATATATACATATTATAAGGAATAATAGCAAAATATTCTCCATCTTCATCAAAAGAACTAATAATATCTTCTATCCCACTTTTAGGACTAAAACTAATATTCTTAGAAGAAGATAAATAATTAGATATAACACCCATATCAGAAGATAAAATAAATATATTCATATTATCAATATCAGAAATACTATCTATAGACTTATCCTTATTAGATAAAAGAACATAATTATCCTTATAAAGAAGAATATCATTATTACTAAGACTAGCATTACTATCCAAAATACGAAATGCACTACTTCTAAGATTAGAAGAATTACTATTCAAATAAGAAACCTTATTAAAACTAACCCCATATTTAGAAGTAAACTCATCAAGTAAATCAAAAGAAACACCATTACCACTCTTACCATATATAGGAACATCATTATAAATACTTATATCAATAACATTACTAGTATTATCATTAATCCACTTCTTCTCTAATATCGAAAAACTAGAATCATCTTTACTATAATTAAGAATAAATACCACTAGTAATGCAACAAATATAATACCCGCTAAAGCTAAAACAATTACCTTATTATTTCTCTTTTTCATAACACATCCCCTAGCTCTTTACCCATGAAATAGCATCTAAATTATGATGTTTATTACCAGTAATAACAGTATCACCATCATCACCTTTCCATTCCAAAAAGAACGAATAATCATAAAAAGATAACTCTTCTTTACTATAATTATCCAAAGTATTAGAAGCAATCTCTTTAGCCTTATCACTAGTAGTATCACTCTTTAAAATAATAGTAGTATACACAATCTTACCCTGAAGTCTAATACTAGCATCCTCTACTAAATCAGTACCTAATATCTCTTCTTTAACCTCATCATAAGTCTTACTATCTATCAAAACCTCATCTATACCATCTAATCTATCCCCATATTTATTAGAAGAACCACCCACTAATAAACCAACCATAATTATAACAAGCATAATAAATAATACAATAGCCAATATCACAACAATAGCTAAAGCTTTATTTTTCATAACCCAATTTTTAATCTTATTCATCTATAACTCTCCTTCTTATTAATATATTTATATTATACTATAAAGATAAATATTTATCAAGATAATTAAAACCATTTTCCCATCATTAAAAAAGAGAGCATATCCCATTTAATCCTCAACTAACCTACTAGCAACTTTAAACACCTCTTCAATACCCCTTTTCAAAAAAACATTAAAAGAAACAGATACCCTATTAGTACTAGTAGTAAGCCTAGACGTATAATTCCTAGTAGTATCAACCACATAATCTTCCATTCTAACATCCTTCCCCTTCTCTAAATCCTCTTCAAATCTTCTCATTGCCTCTTTAGTCATAACACTCTTATTACGAAGATTATACTCATAATAACCACTTTCCGATATAACATAACTAATAAGAAAAACAATAAATACAAAACCAAATAATAACTTAAATATCTTCTTATTCATTACTATCACCTACAAAATAACCCAAAATATCACTAATAGCCTCAGTAGTATTAAGAACCTCATCAATATTATTGTATACTCCTCCAACCTCAATAAGCATAGAATTAGGACTTATATCCTGATTATAAACACCATCAACCCCTTCTCCACACTTTTTCAAAATACCCTTAGATAATCCAGGATAATACTCATTACTAATATCATTAACCCTCTCAGCAATCTCTAAATTACTCTTATAATTATTATGTTCAAGTCCAACCACAAAAAGTATCTTAGCATAACTCTTCCCATTAATCACAGTAGTACTACTATCTTTACTAACAGAATCCCTATGAATATCCACAAAATATTTAATAGAAGGATACCTATTCTTTTTATCCAAAATAAATACCCTACTAGCCTTATAACTACTAGCATAATCCCATCCATTCAAAGACAAAAACTCTGTCAAATTAGCATCTTCTACTATCGTAGGTATTCCCCTATTATTAAGTTTCTCCCTAAGCAAATAAGAAGCCATAAGAACATTAGGAGTAATACCATAAATATCCAAATTAGTACTATCATAATTCTCAAGTTGATGAGAATTATAAATATAAATAATAGGACTATCAATATCCTTAGGATTAGGATCCTCTATATAAGAACTAACCCTCTTAATATCCAAAAGACTACTATTACCATCTACATCATTATTACCAATTAAAAACCCACTATCAAGAATACTCCTAGGGTTACTAATATCAATATTAAACAAAAAATCACTACCATAATTAACAATATCTAGTATTTTATAATCACTAATCATATAACTATTACCACCACTAAGTAAAAACTTAATAAACTTAGTATTACTAACTCTCTTACTATTACTTAAAGAATAATAAAAAGTAATAGCAAAAACAAAATAAACAAATATAGCAAAAACAATTCCCCTTCTAAAAAATCTCCTAATCCCCCTTCTAGAAGACTTAAGTTTCATTCTCCCCATACCAATCACCACTATTAGTATATATTAATAGTACTTAAATATATGTCGAAAAAAAGACATATCTCTATGTCTATTCTAAATCCAATCTAAAATTCTTAAGTTCATCAATAAACTCATCATTCTCTTCATCCTCAGTAATATTATATATCTTATCCTTAACCTTAAGAAGTTCCCCATAACTAATAATAGCCTCTTCCTCTTGTTTCTTCTCATATTCCGTAAGTTCTATATTAGAACTCTTAACATCCTTCTCCATTCTAGATACAACATCACTAGCAAAACGCATATTATCATTAACATCATATACATCTTCCATATCATTAAAAGGAGATACACTATCCTCAAATAAATCAATACCCTTATCATCAATATTATCACTAAAAGAAGTATCACTAGCATTATCATCTCTAACTATGCTAATAGGAGAAGTCTGTCCCCTAGTATTCATCTCCCTAAGTACATTCTTCTTATATGGTCCTACTTCTAAAGTATTATCTTTTATAACTTTTGTTTCACAGGCTAAAGGTTTAATCTCATTAACCATTTGAATATCATTCTTATTCTCATCTTTTACTACTTCTTTTACCCCAGTTAAAGAAGTAGTATCACCCTCTAACCCCTTATCTTCCTTTATAATAACATCATTATTCATAGATACTCCATTATTATCTATCACATTATCTCGACTAGTAATACTATCCCTATTACTCATAATAAGCTTAACAAGTCTCTTATTCTTAAAATATAAAACAATAAGTAAAAATATTAAAAATACAAATAAAAATACAACTATCCAAAAGAAAAATAAACCATTCGAAGATAAATTACCATAAAAATCATTAAATAAACTAAGTAAACTCATATCATACACCTCTATTACCATAATAATTCATTACAGAAGCAACATATATACATGCCGTCTCTACTCTAAAGACTAAATTACCAAAAGAAACAGGACTATAACCATTATCAATCAAATAATCCACTTCCCTATCACTAATACCACCTTCAGGTCCTATTACCACTACAATTTTAGCACAATTATCTACATCTTGTAAATAGAAGTTTAATAATTTATCCCTCTCTTTAACAGAAGCAACCATCTTAATATCACCATCTATTTTAACTAAATCCTTTAAATTAACAATATCATGAATAATAGGAACACTAGTTCTTTTAGACTGTTCACTTGCCTCTTTACATATAGTATTCCACCTTATCATTTTCTTACTAATTTTATTATCATCAAGCTTAACAATACTTCTTTCCATATTAACAGGAATAATTTCATTAACACCAAGTTCAGTAAGTTTTTGCAAAATAAGATCCATCTTCTTCTCCTTAACAAGACCAAAAGCAACAGTAACATCCAAATTAATTTTATCTTCTTCTTTTATAATATCAATAATCGATAAAGATAAAGGATCTATACAGTCTATATTACATATATATAATTTCTTATCAAATACAACCTCTATTCTATCATCAATCTTCATTCTCATAACATTCTTAATATGATGAATATCACTATCCCTAAGTATAATTTTATCATTATATTCCTTAGCAAAATATCTTTGCATAATATCACTCCATACACAATAATTCGTAAATTAATTATAGCATAGAAAAAAGAAAACTTCTATAAATTATAGAAGTTTTCATATATTTATTTAATTCTTTTATTATACTTAGTAAATTCACTATCATTATCTAAATCAGTAAGAGCAAGCTCTTTAAATAGTTCCTTTTGACCCCTAGTAAGTTTAGCAGGAATAACTACATTAATAATAACATACATATCCCCCTTCTTACCATTAACATCTGAATCAATACCCTTACCCTTTAATCTTAATTTACTATTATTCTTAGTACCATCAGGAATAGAAAGTTCAACATTACCATAAATAGTAGGAATAGTCTTCTTACATCCAAGTACAGCATCAGTAATAGTAATAGGAACAGTAATATATATATCATTACCATCTCTCATAAAGAAATCATCATCTTTTATAGTAAACTCAATATATAAGTCCCCATTAGCACCACCATTACTACCAGCTTCACCCTTACCAGATAACCTAACCCTATTACCAGTATCTACTCCTTTAGGAACTGTAACAGTAAGAGTTTTAGGTTTAGTAACTCTACCCTTACCATGACAATCAGTACAAATTCTATCAAAAGAAGTACCACTACCACCACAATGACTACAAGTAGTTCTAGATAAAAACGAACCAAACATAGTACTTTGCTGTTTAGTAACAGTACCAGTACCTTTACACTCAGGGCAAGAATGGCTACCAAATCCACCTTGACCCTTACAATTATCACATTCATCTTCTACTTCAACTTTAATATCTCTTTTAGTTCCATGAACAGCTTCATCAAAAGACAAATTCATACGATATAACAAATCCGCTCCATCACGTCTTCTATTAGAAGAACGAGCCCTACCACCAAACATATTACCAAACAAATCACCAAAAATATCTTCCATACCACTAAAATCAAATCCATCAAAACCAGAGAAACCACCACTAGCATTAGTAAATGCCGCATGTCCATATTGATCATATTGACGTCTTTTATTCTCATCAGACAATACCGCATAAGCCTCTTGAGCCTCTTTAAACTTTTCCGCAGCATTCTCTTCTTTAGATACATCCGGATGATACTTTTTAGCAAGTTTCCTAAAAGCTGATTTAATCTCATCTTGAGTAGCAGTCTTACTTACACCAAGTATCTCATAATAATCTTTCTTATTCATATTTTTCCTCCATACATAAGTATAAAGTTCTAGTAGTTAAAACTTTATACTAGAACTTTAACAAATGTTATTTTTCCTCATATTCAGCATCAACAACATCATCGTTAGATTTTTTATCTTCTTCTTTAGTTTCAGTAGTATCTTCACCACTAACATTTTGATTTTTAGCAGCTTCTTCATAAACTCTAGAAGCAAGAGCATTAGCCTTCTCTAATAACTTATCCTTAGCCTTATTAATAGCCTCTGCATCATCACCTTCTAGCACTTTCTTAGTATCACTAATTAAATCTTCACATTCCTTCTTTTCACTATCACTAACCTTATCACCTAAATCTTTTATAGCCTTTTCAGTCATAAAGATAACCTGTTCAGCATCATTCTTAGCATCTGCTATTTCTTTCTTCTTAGCATCTGCTTCCTTATTCTTTTCAGCTTCTTTCATCATCTTATCAATTTCTTCATCACTTAAAGTATTAGTAGCAGTAATAGTAATAGATTGTTCTTTCTGAGTACCTAAATCCTTAGCCTTAACATTAACAATACCATTAGCATCTATATCAAATGTAACTTCAATTTGAGGTACCCCTCTAGGAGCAGGTGGAATATTAGTAAGTTGGAAGTTACCTAAAGTCTTATTATCACTAGCCATAGGTCTCTCACCCTGTAATACATGAATATCAACAGCAGGTTGATTATCACTAGCAGTACTAAATACCTGACTCTTACTAGTAGGAATAGTAGTATTTCTAGGTATCAAAGTAGTCATAACACCACCTAAAGTCTCAATACCAAGAGATAAAGGAGTAACATCAAGAAGAACTATATCATTAACATCCCCTGTTAAAACACCACCTTGAATAGCAGCTCCCATAGCTACAACCTCATCAGGGTTAACCTCTTTAGAAGGCTCTTTTCCAAGTTCTTTCTTAACAAGTTCAACTACACAAGGAATTCTAGTAGATCCACCCACTAATAAAACCTTATCAATATCTTTAGAAGTAAGCTTAGCATCTTTCATAGCCTTTCTAACAGGTTCAGTAGTAGATTCCACCAAATCCCTAATTAAATCCTCAAATTTAGCCCTAGTTAAACTCATATTCAAATGAATAGGACCATCTTCACCCTGAGATATAAATGGTAAAGAAATTTCTGTAGAACTCATACCACTAAGATCCTTTTTAGCCTTTTCAGCAGCATCTTTAACCCTTTGCATAGCCATTTTATCCTTAGTTAAATCAACACCACTCTCTTTCTTAAATTCACTTACAATATAATCCATAACTCTCTCATCAAAGTCATCTCCACCCAAATGATTATTACCACTAGTAGATTTAACCTCAAACACACCATCACCAAGTTCCAAAATAGATACATCAAATGTACCACCACCTAAGTCATAAACCAAAACAGTTTGTGCCTTATCTTGCTTATCTAATCCATAAGCTAAAGCAGCAGCAGTAGGCTCATTAATAATTCTCTCTACTTCTAAACCAGCAATCTTACCAGCGTTTTTAGTAGCCTGTCTTTGACTATCATTAAAGTATGCAGGTACCGTAATAACAGCCTTAGTTACACTCTCTCCTAAATAAGCCTCAGCAGTCTTTTTCAAATCCCCAAGTATCATCGCAGATACCTCTTCTGGAGTATACTCGCGTCCATTAGCACTAACTTTTTCATTAGTACCCATCTTTCTCTTAATTGAAGAAATAGTCTCTTTATTAGTAACCATTTGATTCTTAGCCTTTTGACCAACAATAATTTCTCCATTCTTAAATGCCACTACCGAAGGAGTAGTTCTAGCACCCTCTGGGTTAGTAATAACCTTAGCTTCACCACCCTCATATACAGATACACAACTATTTGTAGTACCTAAATCAATTCCAATAATTTTACTCATATTTATCATTTCCTTTCATTATTTTTTATCTTTATAATCAAATATCTCTTTAATATTATCATCACTAGAAGTATTCTTCTTATTCTTATTCATCTTAATACTACTATAAATAATAAGACTAAGCATTACCACAAGTATAATAGGTAATAACTCTATCATAAACTTAACAGCAAATATAGATAATACAATAGCAATAATAATATAAATAACCTCTTTAATCATCTCTTTATTCATATCATTCACTAACCTTTACCATAGCGGTTCTAAGAACTTTATCTTTATACATATAACCCTTCTGAAGAACCATAGTAACAGTGCCAGGCGGGGTACCCTCTATCTTATCCACCGCTATAGCCTCATGATAAGCAGGATCAAAAGGCTTATTAAGTGAATCAATCTCCTTAACTTCAAACTTATCAAGTAAATCCCTTATTTGCTTATACATAAGTTTAAATCCCTCCAAAAACCTAGAAACCTCATCATCCAAATTATCATCATCCATATTAATAGCCCTTTCAAAATTATCAAGTATTGGAAGAAAACCCTTAAGTATATCTTCTTCAGCATATTTAATAATTTTAGAAGTCTCCTCATCTTTTCTCTTCTTATAATTAACAAGTTCAGCCTGACTTCTCAATAAAGCATCTTCTAATTTCTTAATTTTATCAAGATTATTATCTTCTACCATTTCACCACAAGAACATTTCTCATTGCAATTACATTCATCACTGCAATTACATTCTTCATCACAAGAACATTCTTCACCACAATTACATTTACATTCTTCTACTTTTAACTCTTCACTCTTTTTATTCTTATGTTTCTTATCTTTATTCTCCATTTTCTCCTCCTAAATTATTTTTAATATAATCAAGAAGAGCAACAACTCTATCATATTCCATTCTCTTAGGACCAATAATCGCTATCGTACCCTCTTCTCCATTAATATTATATTTTGTCTTAATAACCGAAACATCATCAGTAAGATTAGTCTCACTACCAACATAAATATTAATACCATTTTCCTCTTCTTTCATACTAGAAATACTATCAATATCCTCAAACTTACCAAGTATCTCTTTTACTTTATCAATATTACTAAACTCAGGTTGTTTAAGCATATTATTTCTACCACCAAAATGAATATCATCACTAGCATAAGAAAACTCATGAAAAGCATCATAAAAAGTATTATATAAAACCTCATATTGACTAACATAATTCTTAATAACAGGTTTAACCTCATACTCAAGCCTCTCACTAACCTCATTAATAGGAGTACCTACTACTAACTTATTAATAAGTTCTACAGTCTTCTTAATCTCACTTTTAGACACAACACTAGGTAAAGAAAGCATCTTATGCTGTACTATACCCTTATCCGTAATAACAATAGATAAAATCTTATCATCAGAAAGCGGTACAACTTCAACTTTCATAAGCTTATTAGAAGAAGAAGCATTACCAAGTACAACAGCAGTATAATTAGTTATCTCACTAACAATCTCAATACTCCTTTTAATAGTATCACTAAGATCAAGAGAATTATTATGAAATATAGTTTGCAATTTAAGCATATCCTCTCCCGTCATATTCTTAGGAGTCATAAGATTATGAGCATAATACTTATAACCATCTTCACTAGGAATTCTTCCAGAAGCAAAATGATTCTTTTCAAGAAAACCAAAATCCTCAAGTATCACCATTTCATTCCTTATCGTAGCGGAAGAACACTTAAGTTTTTTACAAATATGATTAGAACTAACAGCCTTAGCAGTTTTAATATATTCCTCAACAATCACTTTTAGTATTTCTTTTTGCCTATCTGTGATCACAATATCACTTCCTTTAGCAATTTATTTTTCTCATTGCTAATATCATTATATTACTATTACTTAGCAATGTCAACTAAAAATTGCTAATTTTTAATTATTTTTCACAAAAATATCACGAATTATTTTCGTGATATTAATTCACTGATAATTTGTAAGGATCATTCTCATCCCCTGTATTACTACCCTTTATAAATACATCGGAACTCAGATAAAGGACTGGGGCGACCCCATTCGCTTCATACACGTGGTTACCGCCGTAGCCGTTGACGTAGCCCGACGAGCCCACAGTCCACGCATCCTCCGAACTGTGAGGGGTTAATAACCATCCATAGTTTACACCTGAATTAGTAATGATAGGATACATCCAATCATTACTTGTACATGTACTATCACCATAATTATACAAATACTCACTACAAAAGTTAAAGTCTGTTGCATATCCGTAATCAGAAGGATATGGAAGTGCTACTTTTCCTGTCCAAGTTGTGCTTCCAGAATATACTGTAGTTTCTCTTTCATATCCATACATAACGTTTGAATATATATATGGGGCATTCCATACACCTAAACCCCATGTTACTTCGGCTATTTTATTTCTTGTTTCATCATTTTTTATTCCAGTACTAGTAAAATCACATGAAGTTGTTGCATTAGAATATTCACTATAACATGTACCAGAACCACTATTATAGTATAGACTTCCTCCAACTAATTCACTCTCATATCCAGGATTAAGTAGTTTCATCGCATCAGCTTCAGGCCATTCATTTACCCCATATCCTAAGTTTACATCTGATGCTGAACTGTCCCAAGAATATTCTCCTATTATACTATTTCTTATTATTTTTATTTTACCGTCGAATACTCCTATTATTCTCCATAGTTCACAAGTATC
>CAVCHK010000053.1:0-4838 GCA_963601985.1 Paludibacteraceae bacterium | reverse complement strand
AAATATATTATATAATGTATGTGGAAAGAGAAATTTACTCATAATAAAAATGGGTAACACCTATATTCGAAAGGTGTTCTCTCCACTGTATTTTTGCGGAGCACTTCCTTAAGTAGAGTGCTCCGTTTTTTATCTATGATTATTATTACTTAAAGCAATAATAACCAGAATAGTTATAGCATAGCAAAGTACATATGCTAAAACTAGTTCCACTACTCAAAACCCCCTTTACGGAAATTCTTTTCATATAGCCTCACTCCTTCCTTAAATAGATTAAAAAAGGAGAAAACACCCATATAGGTATTACCACTTAACAATTATATATAAAATAGAAATGTAAGTCAATATAAAATTAAATATTTGTTTATAAAGTCTATAAACCCTTTATTTATAAGCATTTACACAAAAACATAGTACAGAACATCTGTACTATGTTTTAATTTTTAACAAAAAGAAAGAGAATTATCTCCTTCTATATCATATTTTCTACTTCGTCTATGGCTTTAGTCTTCATAGAGTTCATTTTTCTAACCCATTTTTTCATATTACCATTTTTTACATTTTGATATAGCATAGTACTACTTACACCTATACCCAAACCCATTAAAGCCATTCCCATCTTGGATTTCATTAGAACCAACTCCTTTAAAAAATATGACTGTATCTAAATAAGATACAATAATATTATTAACTCATCAAAACAATTTATACATTATTATAATAATTAATAATAAAATCTTTCAAAGTAGTCCTTCTATTATCAACATAATCATTATTAATACCATATACAAAAGAATTAGCATCCCCAACAATAACTAAACTTCTCTTAGCTCTAGTAACACCAGTATAAATAAGTTTATTATAAAGCATTCTCTTAAAAGAAGGAACAATAGGAATAATAACCATATCAAATTCACTACCCTGAGCCTTATGAATACTAATAGCATAACCATGTCTAAAATTATTAAACTTATCAGGAGTATATTCCACAATATTACCATCAAAATTAATATTAATCTGACTAGCAATTCTCCTATCATGAGATATAAAAATATCCTCTATATAACCAATATCACCATTATATACATTTTTATCAGGATCATTAACAAGCTGAAGAACCTTATCACATTCCCTATAAATAACACCATGATAATTAAATTCCCTTTTCTTATCACTTCTAGGATTAAAAAGATCCTGAAGCATAATATTCAAATTATCAATACCACACTTAGACTTATACATAGGAGCAAGTATTTGAAGTTCCCTATCACTAAAACCTTTCTTAATAGCCTTAGAAGTAACCTCTTTAATAATACTAAATGTATTATCATTATCACTATTTACAAATAAATAATCATCCTTTTTCAAAAACATATCATCATAAATATTCTTCTCCTTAATATCATAAGCCAAATTAAGAATATAAGACCCCTCTGTTTGCCTATAAACCTTATTAAGCCTAATAACCAAAAGACAATCACTATCAATCAAATCCTTAAGAACCTGTCCCTCACTAACACTAGGAAGCTGATAATAATCCCCAACTAATATAAATTTAGCTTTTCTCTTTACCCCTTTAAATAAAGCTTCCATAAGAAGAGTATCAATCATACTAACCTCATCTACAATAATATACATCTCATTCTTAGGATTATACTCATTAGTAGCAAAAGTATTACTATCCTTATCCCATCCCAAATACTTATGTATCGTAGAAGCACTCTTCCCAGTAGTCTCCATAAGCCTTTTCGCCGCTCTCCCCGTAGGGGCCAAAAGAGCAATATCACTATCCTTAAGCTTACCATCTTCCATAAGAATCTTAACAATAGCCTTAATAATCATTGTTTTCCCAGTACCAGGTCCCCCAGTAATAACCGTAATATTATTATTAACACCACACTCTATTGCCTTCTTTTGCATATCATCATAAATAATATTACAAAACTTTTTATTATCAAGATACTTATTAATATTAATATGACCAGTAATACTCATATCATTAAGAAAACACACTCTCTCACAAATATACTTCTCAGCCTCATAAAAATACTTAAGATAATACCTATCCTCCAATACAACAATCAACTTATTTTCCACCAATACCCATATCAAACTATCCAACTTCTCACTACTAATACTAACATAACTAGAAAGAGCAAAAGAAATATCCTCAAGTTTCAAATAAGTATCTCCCCTATCAAAACACAACTCTTTCATAACATAAATAATAAGAGCCTTAACCCTCCTATCATCATCCTCACTAATCCCCATACCAAGAGCAATATCATCTATCTTTTTAAAAGACATATCATCCATTTCAATAAGATCATATATATTACTATTAACCGTATCCAATATCTTACTATCATATTTATTCAAAAAACTAAGAGATTCCTTCATCTCAAACCCAAGTTTCGTAAGTTCAAGAACAACATTAGAAGTATTCTGATAATCCTTAAGAACATTATAAATCTTATCTATCTTCTTCTCATTAAGCCTAGGAATACCCAAAAGACAATTCTTATCCTCAAGTATCTTATTAATAGTGGCCTCACCATACTTATCAACTATCCTTCTAGCGGTAACTTCCCCCATAGGAAATAAATCACTAGATAAAAAAACAACCAACTCCTCCTTCTTAGAAGGCATAACAATATTAAAAGAAGAAACATTAAACTGCGTACCATACCTAAAATGCTCTACTATACTGCCATATAAAATATACTCACTTTTAGTATCAATCGTAGAAAAAACACCAGTAACATGAATAAAATTACGATTATATTTAACATTATTATCATTAACTTTAAATAAATAAACCATATAACCATTCATTTCATTATGAAATATCTCCTTATAAAACTTTCCCTTAATAAAACTCTCTTTCATAAGATACCTCTTTTCTTTCTAATTATACCAATTAAAAATACCAAAGTAAAGATAAAATAAAAAGATAGATATATCTATCTTCTACTATGATTCTGTACTAACTTCTTAACTGGAGCTTTCTTTTTATCATAACTATTATAGTTAACCACTCTAGGTATATATATACCATCAACACTTAAATTAACTATATCAGCAATCTCTTTACCAGTTAAATTACTTTTTATATACATATTATCATCACTCATAATTAACGCCTCCTTTTTAAAGCTAGATTATTATAATATATTTAAAATAAAATGTCAACACCAAATGCCCATTAAAAATACAACAAAAAAATACAAAAAGAACTATCAATTATCCTTATGATAGTTCATAATCAAATTACTAGTTTTATACATATACTCTATCATTTTATTAATTTTTATACACATTTCCATCTCATCATTCACAAAACCTATCCAACTAGGCATAGCCATATAAGTAAACAAAAGAATTCTCTCTTCTTCCTTCAAAGGATAACTCTTCTCATACAAATGAAATAAATCAATAAAATCAAAATCCAAATAATGATTCCTATAAAAAGAAAGCAAATCATATATCGGACTATCAATCCTACTATTATTCCAACTAATTAAATATGCCTTCTCACTTTTTATATAATGATCTAAACTAATATTATTATGAATATTAACTACCCTCTCATTCTTCTTATCACGAACAATATCATACCACTTATCAAGATTATCTCTAACATAATAAATACTACTAAAGATAATATTAATATTCCTAGCTATCAAATAAGAAGAAGGAGACATATAAACCTCTTTTTCTATCTTACTAATTAAATCACTATAAAAACTATCTAAATACTCAATCTCACTACTAATATTCTCATATATCTCTTTATTCCTATCAATATCAACTTCCCTATAAAAAGTAGTTTTACTATGAAGTAAACTAAGTAAATAAATCAAATCCATAGCCTTCTGTTCATAAGGCTCATGCATATCCTCCAAATAAAGATAAACCTCATACTTATCATTAATCTCTATAGGATAAGGAAAATAATCAAAAGACCTTGACTTTAAATATCCATAAACATCATCTATATCATCTCTTTTTTTATCTTTAACAACAATCTTATCATCTAAAATTCTAACATTTCCCCTAATAGTAATCTTATTATTACAAATATTATACCTATCTATAATATCCCTATTACATCTCATTCACTCCCCTTAGGAATAATTATCTTATCACCAGGATTAATATTCGTTATATCATTATAACTCTCAATATCCTCTTTAGTAGTCCCATACAAAGAAATAATCTTATCAATAGTATCCTCTTCCTTAACAACATAAACATAATAAGTAGTATAACTCTCACCACTATCTAAATCAGAAAATACCTCCTCTGCCAAAGAATCATCAAAATTAGTATCATCTACTTTAACTTCTTCCAAAACCACACTATCAGAAGTTCTATCAAGCTTAGTACTACCATCACCCTCACTACTATTATCTTCCTCTTTTTCTTCTTCTATAGCATTTTTATCCTCTGTTATATCTTCTTTATCTCCTTCTCTATCTTCTAAATTAGAATCCGAAAGAACTTCCTCTTCTCCATCATCTTTATATTCCGCCTCAACAAATAAATCAATATTAACCTTCAAAGTATCATTATTAATAACATCATAATAAAAATCCTCAATATCACTCTTAACCGTACTAACATCATATCTAGGATCCAAAGTAATATCAAATGGAAGTTCAAAAGAAAACTCCTCTCTATTAATAGAACCCTCATTCATCTTATAATCACCAGTAATATAAAAAGTACCAGTAATAATACCATCATCAAGTATTTCAATCTTTCTCTCTAAAGATATCGAAGTAATATCACTAACTTTAGTTTTAAATAACAATTCCTTTTTAAATGGTATAATC
>CAVCHK010000052.1:0-3251 GCA_963601985.1 Paludibacteraceae bacterium | reverse complement strand
TATGTTTTTAATATTTTGTCTATATCGGGTCTTCTTTTATCTGGAAGTCTACTACTAAAAGTAGCAAATAAACGACTATTTGTATAAACTTTCTCTTCACTAGGAAATGGTATTAGTAGATTAAAGCCATTTGCTTTAGCTTCTATTAAATTTTCACTTATATATTCAAAATAATATTTTTCATCTTTTTTATATAGTTTAGCAACTATATACTTTTTATTTTCTTTATTATTTTTCCAGACTAAATAGACTAAATCGTTTTTCATTTTAATCCTCCATATTATATATTTCTAATATTTTATTTCTTCTATCAATTATAAATTTAATAATTAAACTTTTCTTTTTCTTAGATATTACAGTATCATCAAAGTTATTTAATATTGTAGTTATCTTATCTGTTGTAATTTCATTTTTTATGTTTTCTACGTACCTTATTGTTTCTTTATAATAATTATTTTTTATGTTTTCTACTAATTCAAAATGTCTTATTGGTCTTTGGTTATCCCAACCTATTGTTGATTTTGATTTTGTATCTAGTAATGCATTATACATCATTTTGTCTTTAAATAACTTATTAATATCTTCATCATTTACATAAGCACATAACGATGAACCATTATCATATAGTGGCGAAAAATAATCATACATTCCTTTTTTATCATCTAACGCAAATACTATTCCCCAATTACTATGATGTCTATCGCTGTTGCCTATTAATGCATCAAATAGAATCATTAATAAAGTCGATTGTAAATACTGCGGTAAGCACTCCTCTATCATTTGCAAGGAATATTTTTTTGACTTGTTTCATCTATAAACTTATCTTTATTGTAATTTGGATACTTTTTTTCAATAAAGGATACACCTTCGATTAGAACTTTTATTCCTTCAGTGAAATTATAACTCATAGATCCTATTCTTCCTTTATAGTATCCTATTTCTACTTCACTACAATTTATTTTTAATAGTTTTGCAAGTTCACATGCTAATTTTTCTGCCCAATATTCTCCAGTCACAATATTACATTCCTCATCCTTTATTTTGGGATATTTAAAAAGTCCTGTTTTATTTGTTAATGGTTCCATTAACCATATTTTTTTCACTTGCTCCACTTCCGAATTTTCCTCTATCTGAATCTTCTTGCCAGTTATCAAAATTGTGTATCTTATACATAAAACCTCCCTTAAGCTATTTTGTAGTCATCTTCTAATGAGAAAACGACATTTTCTTCTATCCATGTTTTTCTTGGTGATACTGAATCTCCCATTAAAACGGATACTCTTTTTTCTGCTAAGGCGGCATCTGTTATATTTACTTTGATTAGTTTTCTTTCTTCTGGATTCATAGTTGTTTCCCAAAGTTGATTAGCATTCATTTCACCTAGTCCTTTATATCTTTGTACTCTATAGTTTGTTTTTCCTTTTGTTTCTTCTTTTAATTCTTCATTTGTCCATGCATAGATGTGTTTACTACCATGACTTACTTTATATAATGGAGGCATAGCTATATAGAGATGTCCTTCTTCTATTAAGGGACGCATATATCTATAGAAGAATGTAAGAAGTAAACACTGAATATGAGCTCCATCATCATCGGCATCGGTCATAATTATTACTTTACCATAGTTTATATCTTTTGGGTTGAAGTCTGCGCCAACACCTGCTCCAATAGTATATATTAGGGTATTTATTTCTTCATTTTTGAATATTTCTTCCATTCTTGTTTTTTCGGTATTTAACACTTTACCTCTTAGTGGTAAGATAGCTTGAGTTTTTCTATCTCTTCCTTGTTTAGCAGAGCCTCCTGCGGAATCTCCTTCTACGATAAAGAGTTCTTTTTCACTTGCTTTTCTACTTTGGGCTGGGGTTAATTTGCCTGATAATAGTTTTTCTGTTTTCTTGGTATCTTTGCCTTTTCTTGTTTCTTCTCTAGCACGTCTTGCGGCTTCTCTGGCTTCTTTTCCTTTTAGAGCTTTATTTATTATTCCAGTAGCTACTGTTTTGTTTTCTTCTAGGAAGTATTTTAGTTTCTCTGCTGTTATGGATTCTACGATAGTTCTAGCTATTGGTGTTCCTAATTTGGCTTTTGTTTGTCCTTCAAATTGTAATATATCTTCAGGAATTTGTACTGATATAATAGCGGTTAGTCCTTCTCTTACATCAGATCCATCAAAGCTTTTATCTTTTCCTTTTAAATAGCCATTAGCTTTAGCATAATCATTTAATACTTTTGTGATAGCGGTTTTAAAGCCTACTTCATGAGTACCTCCATCACTTGTTTTTACATCATTAACAAATGATACTATGTTTTCAGAATAGCCATCGGTATACTGCATAGCTACTGAAACATTTACTTTATCTTTACTTGATGTAAAACATAATGGTTTATGTAGTGTATTTTTTCCTTCATTTAAATATTCACAGAAGGCTTCTAAGCCATTTTCATATAAGAATTTTTCACTTCTTCCTTCTATTTCATCTACTACTTCAATAGTTAATCCACTAATAAGGAAAGCACTTTCTTGCATTCTTTCACATATTGTGGAAAAGCTAAATGTTACTGTAGGAAAGATTGTTGGATCGGGTTTGAATTTTACAGTGGTTCCAGTTCTATTTGTTGTTCCTACTTTTTTTAGTGGTACTACTACTTTACCTCCATCTTCAAATTTGATATAGTACTCTCCACCATCTCTTCTAGTTACTACTTCCATAACACTACTTAGGGCATTTACAACGGATCCACCTACTCCATGAAGTCCTCCAGATACTTTATAACCTCCTTCGGTGAATTTACCTCCAGCATGAAGTACTGTATATATTACTTCAGGAGTTGATCTTCCTGATGAATGCATTCCTACTGGAAGTCCTCTTCCTTTATCGGTTACACTTACTGATCCATCTTTGTGTAATACTATTTTTAAATGGTTACCATAACCATTTAATGCTTCATCTATTGAGTTATCTACTATTTCCCATACAAGATGATGTAATCCTCTTTTATCAGTAGATCCAATATACATACCTGGTCTTTTTCTTACTGCTTCAAGTCCTTCTAGTATTTTTATTGAACTTTCATCATATTTTGCTGCCATACTATCACTCTTTCTATTAAATTCATATTAATTATACTATAAATACTAGTTTCAATCAAGATACTTGTCATTTTTATTTACATTTATTAAGGAAAAAGAAAGGGTATCTTCTTTATATATTTATTTTAAGTTTAGAGATTATAAACCCATATTTTTTTTT
>CAVCHK010000051.1:0-6023 GCA_963601985.1 Paludibacteraceae bacterium | reverse complement strand
GGCTTACACAGTTTCAGAAATTATTTTTACAATTAATAGTGGCTCTTGTCTTTTATATATTATTTAGAGAATTTACTGATGGGGATTCTTATCTTAGAATATCTGCTTTGGGTATTGAATGGAATCTTGGTTGGTTTTATGGAGTATTTATTTTATTTATGCTTGTTGGTTCTTCTAATGCGGTTAATTTAACTGATGGACTTGATGGATTAGCAGGCGGACTATCGGCGATTGCTTTTTTGGCCTTTGCTCTTATTTCAATGGGTAGTTGGTGGATTGAAGGTAATGCTGATATGGGTATTTTCTGTTTTGTTTTAGTGGGAGCTATTATGGGATTTTTGGTATATAATACTAATCCTGCTAAGGTATTTATGGGTGATACTGGTAGTTTGACTTTGGGAGCCACTATGGCTACTATTGCTATTTTGACATCACATGAATTATCTCTTGCGGTTATTGGTGGGGTATTTGTTATTGAGACTTTGACTGTTATTATTCAAATTACTTCGGTTGTACTCCTTAAGAGAAGGGTATTTTTAATGACTCCTATTCATCATCATTTTGAGAGACTTGGTTGGAGAGAGAGTGATATTGTTAAGTTATTTTGGATAGTTGGTTTTATTCTTTGTATGTTGGCTCTTATATATGGTGTATGGCTTTAAAAAAGCAGGATTGATCCTGCTTTTTATAGTATTGTTTTCTTTTTGACTATAGGCAAAAAGAACCTAGAAAGACTATAGGCTTTCTAGGATATTTATGAATTTTTATCTATATTTAATAATATTCCTATATTTATTAGGCTTATTAGAAGACTACTTCCACCATAAGATAGGAAGGGTAGTGTTACCCCTGTTACAGGAATGAGTCCTACTACTACCATAAGATTTAATATAGTTTGAAAAGCTAATCCAAACGTTATACCAAATGATAGGAATTTTCCAAAGTTATCTTGACATTTCATTGATATTTTTAATCCTGAGTAAATGATTGTTATAAATAAGGTAGCTACTATTAATACTCCTAAGAAACCAAACTCTTCACTTATTATGGCAAATATGAAATCTGTTTGTGGTTCTGGTAAATAGAAGTGTTTTTGTATTGAATTGCCGAATCCTAATCCTAATAAGCCTCCTGGGCCTATGGCGTAGAGACTTTGTATTATTTGAAAACCACTTCCTAGTGGGTCAGTCCAGGGGTTTATGAATGATATTATTCTTTCTAATCTATAGGGGGCAATTAGAATTAAGATTATTATTCCTATTAATCCTAGGATTCCTATTTTTATAAAGAAATTTAGTTTTACACCACTTATGAATAGTAGGGTTATGATAGTTATTACGATTACTACTCCTGTTCCAAAGTCTGGTTCTAGCATTATTAAACCGAATATTAGGATGAGAACTCCTAGTATAGGGAAGACTCCTTTTTTTATATCTTTTAGTTCTTTGGTATTATTGGCTAGGTATTTGGATGTGAATATTATTAGTCCTAGTTTGGTGAATTCTGATGGTTGTAGTCCTAAGGAGCCGATACCAAACCAACTTCTACTACCATTTCTTACAGTTCCAATACCGGGAATTAATACTAGTATTAGTAGTACTGTGCATATTATGAATATTATATTTGATAACTTTTTATAGTTTTGATATGGGAATTTACTTATGATAATCATTATTATATATCCTAATATTAGGAATATGGATTGGGATTTTAGGTATTTATATGGATCGTTATATTTGTATTCAGCCCAAATATTTGATGATGAATATATCATTAGAAGGCCGAATAAGCTTATTAGTAATACTGCTGGTAAGAGGAGGTTTTTATATTTTTTCACTTCATATCACCTTAATTTATTTTATTAGTTTTTATTTGTATTTATACGAGAAAAAATACTAATCTTTTTTTATTAGTATTTTTTCTATATAGCTTACTATTAGATACATAAGATATGATACTATTAATAGTATTATGATACCTGACATTACTAGATTTAAATTAAATACTTGAGAACCATATGTTATTAGATAGCCTATTCCTTGTTTTGATACTAGGAATTCTCCCATTATTACTCCTATTAGGGTCATACTTATATTTATTTTTAGGGAACTTATTATTGTATTATAACTACTTGGTAAGATTACTAGTTTGAATATTTGATATTTGGTTGCCTTAAATGATTTTAATAGGTTTATTTTGTCTTTATCTGTTTCAATAAAGCCGTTATATACTGTTATGATTGTTACTATTAGGGATATTAATAGGGCCATTATTATTATTGATTTGATGTTGGCTCCAAAAAAGATTATTATTATTGGACCTATGGCTACTTTGGGTAGGCTATTTATTATTGTTAGATATGGATCGATTACTTTGTATAGAAAGTTATTCCACCAGAGTATTACTGCCACTTCGATACCTAGTATTGTTCCTAGGGAAAATGATATTATTGTTTCATAGATTGTTGTCCATATATGTATGAATAAATCTTCTTTATTATATAGGTTTATTATGGTAGATAGTATTTTGCTTGGAGAGGATGTTATAAAGGGATTGATGATATTGTATTTGGCTAATAATTCCCATGATATTATTATTAGGAATAGTAATAAGATCTGAAATGTTTTTATTAGTATTTTTTTGGTATTGTTTTTTCTTATGTAGTCTTGATGTTCTTTACTAAACATTTATATCAATATCTTTCCATATTTTATCATAGTAGTATTGGAATTCTTTTTGTTTTCTGTTGTTTATTGGGTTTTGTTTGTTTTCCATTTCTATAGTATAAATACTTTTTACTTTAGCAGGTCTATTTGTTAATACTATTATGCGATCTGCCATAGAGATGGCTTCAGCGATATCATGGGTTATCATAATGGTTGTTTTCTTTTCTTTTTTTATTATTTTCCATACGTCATCTGATACTGCTAGGCGGGTTTGATAATCTAGTGCTGAGAAGGGTTCGTCGAGCAATAGTATATCTGGGTTTGTGGCTAATGTTCTTATTAGTGCTACTCTTTGTCTCATTCCTCCAGATAAATTGTTTGGATATTTTTTTATGAAGTCTTTTAAGCCATAGGTTTCTAGTAGTTTTGTTACTTTCTGGATATTTTTTTTGGTAATATTTTTTTCTATTTTTAGTCCTAATAGGGTATTATCTAATATATTTAGCCAAGGGAATAGGGTGTCATTTTGTAGCATATAGCCCATTTTTTGTTTTCCTTGTGTGTATATTATTTCTCCTTTTGATTTTTCTTCTAATGAACATAAAATTGAAAGAAGGGTAGTTTTGCCAGATCCGGATGGTCCTACGATGGCTACAAATTCTCCTTCTTTGATATTTAAGTTTAAATCTTTAATAGCGGGTATTTCACTTTTATTTGTATGATATATTTTGGATAGGTTTTTGATTATTAATATATCTTTATTTGAAGTATTTTCCATATATTAATTTATCATATGGAACATATTCTGTTAATTCGTTTGATGCTTTCATGATGTCTTGAATATGAGTCCATTCGGTTTCATTTATGGCGATGGTATCACGCCAAGCATCATTTTCTTTGTATCTTTTAATCATAGTAGTTAGGTCTTCAAATTTTGTATCTGGGAAGTATGATATTATACTTTTTGCTATTTCTTCTGGTGATTTTTCTTTTACGAATTTTAATCCTTTATCTATTGCTTTGGAGAAACTTAGTATAGTACTTTCGTTATTTTCAATGAAACTTTTTTTTGCATTATATGCAGTATATGGTACTTCTCCTCCTAGGGTACCTACATATGCGACGATGTGTCCTAAACCTTGTTTTTCTACGGAAGTAGCATTTGGTTCGAATAGGGTAACAAAGTCTCCAGTTCCTCCGATGAAAGCTCCTTCCATAGCGGAGAAGGCTACTGATGTATCTATGGTTAGGTCTTTTGTTGGATCAATATTATTTTGCATTAGTCCCCAAACAAAGGTCATTTCGGGCATACCGCCACGTCTTCCTCCAATAACTGTTTTTCCTTTTAAATCTTCTATAGTAAAATTATCTATTTTTTCTCTAGATACAAGAAACGAACCGTCTCTTTTGGTTAGGGCAGCGAATACCATTGGGTAATCTTTTTCGCCACCATTATATACATATATAGTAGCTTCTGTACCGGAAAATCCTATTTGTGCATCTCCTGATAGGACCGCTGCGGTTACGGCATCTGCTCCAGGTGTTAGTATTAAATCTATATCTATTCCTTCATCTTTGAAGTATCCTTCACTTATAGCTACATATTGTGGTGCATAGAAGATACTATGTGCTACTTCTGCTACGGTTAGTTTGGTAAGTTCGTTATTATTGTTATCTTTATTTCTATAAACACCAAATATTGTTACTGCTAATACTATTATGAATAGTATTAGACTAACTATTGTTCTTTTCATATTAACCTCCAATTCATAATTATTATATTCTTTATGGTTATAAAGGTTCTAGGTGTAATTGATATTTTGTAAAATAAAAAGATATACATTTTTTGTATATCTATTAGCCTAATTTATCGCCATTTTGGGCTTTTTTATCTGGGGTTATTAGGATTACACCACCAGGGGAATATGTTCCTAATATTAGTACTTCGGAGATGAAGTCTGCAATTTGTTTTGGTGGGAAGTTTACTACTGCTAAAAGTTGTTTACCAATTAGTTCTTCTGGTGTGTAATGGTTGGTTATTTGTGCTGATGTTTTTTTGATACCTATTTCATTTCCGAAATCTATTTTTAATTTATAGGCTGGTTTTTTGGCTTTTTCGTTTGGCTTTGCTTCTAGTACTGTTCCTACTCTTATATCTATTTTGGAAAAGTCTTCAAATGTTATCATATTTCCTCCTTATTATTAATATATTATATAAATAAAACTCCTTGTGAGGAGATTTTATATTAATTTATGGTGCGCCCAGTAGGAGTCGAACCCACAGCCTTTTGGTCCGTAGCCAAACGCTCTATCCAGTTGAGCTATGGGCGCATTTCTTTAGATACATTGTTAGTATATAACAAATGTGGCAAAAATTCAATAATTTTTTGTTAAAAATTATAAAAAAAGGTTGTCAAACATTAAAAAATGTTATATAATTAACTAGTCAACGAGAAAAGTTGGTTTTGCCTGAGTGGCGGAATAGGTAGACGCACAGGACTTAAAATCCTGCGAGATTTAACCCTCGTGTCGGTTCAAGTCCGACCTCAGGCACCATCTATGTTGGAGGAATACCCAAGTCTGGCTGAAGGGACTGGTCTTGAAAACCAGGAGGTCGTGAAAGCGGCGCAGGGGTTCGAATCCCTTTTCCTCCGCCATAGTTTTGTTAATATATTTATCGCGGGATGGAGCAGTCTGGTAGCTCGCTGGGCTCATAACCCAGAGGTCGTTGGTTCAAATCCTTCTCCCGCAACCATGGTTCCGTGGTGTAGTGGTTATCACGTCTGCCTGTCACGCAGAAGATCGCGGGTTCAACTCCCGTCGGAACCGCCATTTATTTTGGCTTCATAGCTCAGTCGGTAGAGCAGAGGACTGAAAATCCTTGTGTCGCTGGTTCAATTCCCGCTGGAGCCACCATGAAAACAAAAACAAGCCTTTATGGCTTTTTGCCCGATTAGCTCAGTCGGTAGAGCGCACGGCTGTTAACCGTTAGGTCGTAGGTTCGAGTCCTACATCGGGCGCCATTTTAAACATTAAAAGAATAGATTCGCATCTATTCTTTTTCATATTCCTTAAGTTTTTCATCTATCCATACTGGAAGCATATCCTTAAGTGGTAAGAATCCTTTCCTAGTTTCTTTTATTCTATCCGGGTCATCTTCTTTTAAATAGTAAATATCTTTAATAGAAACATTCAAATGCATATTCTTTTCATCAATGCCAAGTACAAGTACATATACTTCATCACCAACAGCAACAAACTTATTTATATCTTCAACAAAATTATTTGAAACCTCAGAAATATGGCAAAGCCCAGTATAATTACCAACTTCTACAAAGAAACCATAGCAAGTAATGC
>CAVCHK010000050.1:0-4919 GCA_963601985.1 Paludibacteraceae bacterium | reverse complement strand
GCAGAAGACCTTAGGACTTGTGCCGAAAAAAAGAAATAGTTTTATTTTACTATTTCTATTTTTATTTTTTCATCTTTTTTACATTTTACTTTAAATTTGTTATTACAATTTGGACATTTTACTGTATGTATTCCTTTTTTCTTTGGTAATCTTATTTTTTGTTTACATTTATTACATTTTTTATAGATATGGGTATTTCTATCTTTAAATCTTCTTTTTTGATAGTTAAATAGTCTTTTAATTTTATTTATTATTTTTAAGTATTTAATATTTTCTTTTCTTCTTTTAGATGTATTTTTAGAGAAACATCTATAGTACATTATAATTATTAGTAATAGAATTATTACTGTTATTATATTGCTATTTATATAATTATTTACAAGCATAAGTATAAAAGTTATTACTATTATGAACTTAAATAAGTCATCTATTCCATATCTATCTTTCATGAAATTAATATATTTGCTGTATAACTTCATTTATTTTTTAACCTCTATTTTTTCTTTACCACCTATATATGGTCTTAATACTTCTGGTACTGTTATAGTGCCATCTTCATTATAATTATTCTCTATTAGGGCTATTAAGGCTCTAGTAGAGGCTAGAACAGTATTATTTAAAGTATGTGGATAATAGTTTCCTTTATCTGATTTTATTCTTATTCCTAGTCTTCTTGCCTGAGCATCCCCTAGAGTGGAACATGATCCTACTTCAAAGTATTTTTGTTGTCTTGGACTCCATGCTTCAATATCACATGATTTTACTTTTAAATCTGCTAAATCTCCAGAACAACATTCTAGTTGTCTTACTGGTATATTCATACTTCTGAATATTTCTACAGTATACTTCCACATTTTATTATACCAATCCATTGATTCTGATGGTTTGCATAATACAATCATCTCTTGTTTTTCAAATTGGTGTACTCTATATATGCCTCTTTCTTCAATACCATGAGCTCCTACTTCTTTTCTAAAACATGGTGAATATGATGTCATAGTAATAGGAAGATTTTCTTCTTTTATTAGTTGTCCTTTGAATTTTCCTATCATTGAATGTTCACTAGTACCAATTAAATATAAGTCTTCTCCTTCTACTTTATACATCATAGCATCCATCTCTTCAAAAGACATAACTCCCTCTACAACATCACTTCTTATCATAAATGGTGGTATACAGTAGATAAAGTTCTTATCTATCATATAGTCTTTAGCATAACTAAGCATTGCGGAAGATAATCTAGCAATATCTCCCATTAGGTAATAGAAGCCATTCCCACTTGTTCTTCCTGCACTATCTTTATCTAGCCCATTAAGTCTGTTTAATATATCAGCATGATATGGTATTTCATACTCTGGAACTAATGGATCACCAAACTTTTCTATTTCAACGTTTTCACTATCATCTTTTCCTATTGGAACTGACGCATCAATAATATTTGGTATCTTCATCATATTTTCTTTTATTTTTATATTGAGCTTTTCTTCTTCTTTTTCTATATTTACTAATTTATTATTTATTTCTACTACCTTTTTTTTATTTTCTTCTGCTATATCTTTCTTACCTTCACGCATAAATAGACCTATTTCACTACTTATGGTATTTCTACTGCTTCTTAATGTATCTCCTTCTATTTTTAGTTTTCTTACTTTTTCATCTAATGATATTATTTCATCTACTAAAGGTAATTTATTATCTTGATATTTCTTTTTTATATTTTCTTTTACTATATTTGGTGTTTTTCTTATTATTTCTATGTCTATCATAATTCCTCCTATTTAATTATATAATATATAAATTCTTGTAATAGTAGTTTTATTTTTTCTTTTATGTTTTTATCTTTTAAGAGATCTTTTTCTTCTTTAGTATTATTATTTAATTGATTTATATAGGATAATATAGTTTGCCATTCAAAATATAATACTAAAGGGAATAATATAATAGTAGGAATTAATATTATTTTTATTTTTATACTTATTATTCCTAGTATTAGATTTATCATTAAAAGGGTTGTTTTGAATTTACCTACTCTTTCTGTATATACTTTATTTCTTTTTTTTAGGGTTTTATAGTTTATTATTGCTATAAATAATTCCATTATTAATGGTAATAATACTAAATAATATTTATATATTAGTAATATAATCATTAATGATAAAAAATATAGTTTATCACTTATGGCATCTAGATATTTACCTAAGTCACTATAAGATGATAGTTTTCTTGCTAAGTAGCCATCTAGAGCATCAGAGATGGCTCCATATATATAGAAGATAAGTGATAATATTATTTTGCCATTTAGAAAAAATGTAAAACCTAATATTAATGATATTATCCTTGTTACAGTGATAATATTTGGTATATTTTTTTTAAATTTATATATCATATTTTTCCTTTCATACTCATTATACAATAAGATTGGGTAAAAATCAATTGTCAAATGGGTTAAATATAATTTACTTATTGGTAGAGGTTTGGTATAATTTAAAAGTGAGGATGTGAAAAAGTGGAAAATTTAGTAGAAAGTTTAATTAATATTTTTGGGGGATTAGGTAAAGAGGTAGTTGTATTTATTATTTCTATGTTACCATTATTAGAACTTAGAGGAGGCCTTTTAGCGGCGAGTATATTGGATGTTGATTTTATCTGTGGTTATATTATAAGTATATTAGGTAATATGGTTCCTATTCCTCTACTTTTATTATTTTTAGATAAAGTTTTAACTTGGCTTAGTAGGTATAAAGTTACTAAAAAGGTAGTTAATAAAATAGAAAATAAGATTTTATCTAAAAAAGAGCAAATTGAGAAATATGGTTATATTGGTCTTATGTTGTTTGTAGGTGTACCTCTTCCTGGTACTGGTGCTTGGACAGGGGCGGGCCTTGCGGTTCTTCTTAATATGGATAAGAAGAAGTCCTTTATTTATATTACTTTAGGAGTTATACTGGCTAGTATTATTATGAGTATTATATCTTATGGTATTCTTGGTAATATTATTAGATAAAGTTATAAAAAGTATAGTGTGAGATACTATACTTTTATTTTATATCATCAAATGTTACTTTTCCTAGATATCCTTCTTGAAGATCTTTGATTACTTTTTTATATACTCTATCATAATCTGTTTCATTATTTCTTATGGCTCCTAATCTTTTACCTATTTGGTCTAGGATATCTACTATATCATCAGTATTAGTAATATTATATCTTTCTTTTATGTTATTTGGATATTCTTTTAGCATTTTATTGATTATATAGATAGAGATATCTTCTGTATCTAGTACTTCTTCTTTAATCGCAGTCATACTAGCTAAGTTGTGTGCTACTTCTTCATCATCTAATTTAGGCCATAGTATGCCTGGGGTATCTAATAGTTCTAGTTTATCATTTATTCTTATCCATTCTAGGTTTTTAGTAACTCCTGGTCTATTTCCTACACTGGTACTTTTCTTTCCTACTAATCTATTTATTAGTGTTGATTTGCCTACGTTTGGTACTCCCATTACTAGTATTCTAGCTCTTCTGGGTTTTAATCCTTTACTTATTCTTTTGGTATTTATTTCTTCAATTATAGGTTTAATCTTGTCAAATATAATCTTAGTATTAGGATTATTAATTAAATCTATAGGAACTACTATATAGTCTCTATCCTCATAATATTTAATCCATTTATTAGTTTTATTTATATCACATAAGTCTATTTTAGTCATAATTATTACTCTTGGTTTACTTTTAGTTATTTCTTCTATTTCTTTGTTTTTAGAAGAATATGGCACTCTAGCATCTACCACTTCAAATACAATATCTATTAGGTCTATTTTCTCTTTTACTTCTCTTTTGGTTTTGGCCATATGGCCTGGGTAATAGTTAATTCCGACTTTAGTTAACTTTTCTTCTTGATTATTATTTTCTTTTCTCATCTTTCTTTTTTGATACATATCCATTTTAATCACTTCCTTATTCATTACCATTATTTTCATTTAAATATTTATTATAAAATTCATCCATTGAAGAAATATATTTTTGATCTTGTATAACTCTAAATTTTTCATATTCATTTTCAGCTTTTTCTACTGCTTCTTTATGAGATATACTGCCACTATTATTTAATACTTCTTTTCTTCTAAATTTTAATAAATCATCAGTTGCATTTATCCAGTCTTTCATTGTCATAACATGCCTTTGTTTTGCTTCATCTTCAGCAAATACTAAAAACATATTTGTTAAATCTTTTAAATTATTCATTTCTTCTTCGCTTAAATAATTTTTTGCAATAACTACATCATATTTATATATTAAACCATCAGGAGAATTTTTCCAATTAGTTAGTCCCATATGTTCTTTATCTGAGTTTGCTCTATTATATATTAATTCAGCAGCAGTATGTCCACTTATTGCATAATGAAGCTTATTTTGAACTATTTTAAAAAAAGTATAAGCCACTTCTGACTTTGAATTATAATCAGTTGAAGTAGCAATAAATAAATCAGTGATTTTTTGGTATGCCATTCTTTCGCTAACTCTAATTGTTTTGATACGTTCTAATAATTCATCAAAATATTTTGCATCATATTTATTTCCATTTATAAAACGTTCATCATTTAAAGCAAAACCCTTAGTCATATATTCTTTTAATATTCTAGTTGCCCATATTCTAAACTCTGTTGCTTTCTTAGAATTAATTCTATAACCCACGGCAATTATAGCATCAAGACTATAAACTTCGGTATTATAATTTTTTCCATCAGGTGCAGTTATTTCCATTTTGGAAACAACTGAATCTTTATCTAATTCGTTTTCCTCAAATATATTTTTTAAATGTTTTGATATTGCTGGTACACCAACATCAAAAACTTTTGACATTCCTTTTTGTGATAACCATAAAGTTTCATCTTTATAAATAGCATCTACTACAATAT
>CAVCHK010000049.1:0-33727 GCA_963601985.1 Paludibacteraceae bacterium | reverse complement strand
ATCTAAATATTCTCTTACCTTATTTACATATTCTTCTCCGAATACATCAAGAACTCTAAGAATAATATTTTTAGCCTCTTCATAATCAAATTTCCTATCATAATTAGAAGTAATAGGAGTATAAACATCATATAAATGAAGTTTATCATACCCAAGTATACTCTTCTTAAGTGCATAATAATCATATAAATATCCAATATTCTTATGAACACTATCTATCAAATTATTATAAACCTTAACGTCAACATCATCTGCAAATAAACTCATACAAAGAGCACTGTCATATTTCTTAACACTAGCAATAGTAGATAATTCTTTCATATTACTAGAAATAAGTGAAGCAAAAGTATTAGAATACTTCTTATATTCACGATATAAACTCTTAAAGGCTCTCTCCCTAACATTTCTATCATGACTATCTATATACAAAGAATAACTACTATTATCAAGAGAAACCATATTTCCATTTTCATCTAAGATATCATCAAATGACATATCACAATCCTTAAATAATTCATAAGTATCATAAGAATTACCAAGTGCCTTTCCAAAACTAGATAAAAGCTTCTCTTCTAAATCAGAAAGAGTATGCTCCTTATATCTATATATATCTTTAATACAACTGTCATATTCATAAAGTCTAGGTTCTTCTTCATAATATTTCATAATAGTATCATAATCACACTTAAGAATACTAGGAATAATAAAATAACTACACTTAGAATATAAATTCAAAAGATTACTAACCCTATCACATACCTCTTGTTTTTTATTACAAGAAGTATCCAAATCAAAAGATAAATTAGCATAAACATATAACTTATTAATAATTCTTTCAATATCAAAAGATAATTTCAAAGTATTATAAAAATTACTACTACTATCCATCATATTATCCTCATATAAAGAAAGCTTAGAAATAAAATCTTTAGCTTTATTATAATCACTATCAAATAAGTCACTACTACTATAAATTTTATCCAAATCCCATGTATACTTCTTATCAATACCTTTTCTATCTCTCATTAATCCTCCTATAAATTAAACCTAAAATGACAAATATCTCCATCTTGCATAACATACTCTTTACCCTCTATTCTAAGTTTACCACTCTCTTTTACTTTAGCTTCACTACCCAAAGAAATCAAATCATCATAAGACATAACCTCAGCCTTAATAAAACCTTTTTGAAAATCAGTATGAATAATGCCAGCACACTCAGGAGCTTTCATACCCCTTTTAAAAGTCCAAGCTCTAACCTCATCAGCACCAACAGTAAAAAATGTAGCAAAACCTAGTATTTCATAAGTATTCTGAATAAGCATATCAAGACCACTCTTAGAAATACCAATATCATTCAAAAATTCTCTCTTATCATCATCATTAAGTTCCGATAACTCACTTTCCAACTTAGCACATAAAGTAACAGTCAAAGAACCTTCATTTTTAGCATATAACTCTACATTTTTAGTATACTCATTCCCACTTAAAATATCCTCATCATTTACATTAAGAGCATATATAATAGGCTTTAAAGTAATCAAATTAAATGAACTAACTATCTTTTTCTCTTCTTCATCAAGTCCAATCTTTCTAGCAGGAATATTTCTTTCTAATCCATCTTTAATTTTATTTAAAACCTCTATTTCCTTAAGATCATCATTATTTTTAGTAGTCATAGCCTTTTTACCAATTTTATTAATTCTAGATGTAATAATCTCCAAATCAGATAAAATAAGTTCTACATTAATAATCTCAATATCACGTATAGGATCTACACTACCATCAACATGAATAATATTATTATCATCAAAACACCTAACAACCTCAACAATAGCATCAACTTCCCTAATATGAGATAAAAACTTATTACCCAGTCCTTCCCCATTACTTGCACCCTTTACAAGTCCTGCAATATCCGTAAACTCATAAATAGTAGGAATAGTCCTATCAGGAATATACATTTCTTCTAATTTTACAAGCCTACTATCAGGTACAGTAACAACACCAACATTAGGATCAATAGTAGCAAACGGATAATTAGCGGCTAAAATATTCTTTTTAGTAATAGCATTAAATAAAGTACTTTTTCCAACATTAGGAAGACCAACAATTCCAGCAGTTAAACTCATTAATATCACTTCCCTCTACCAAACTATTATAACAAATATAAAAAGAAAAATAAATAAAAAAGATATAATTTCTTATATCTTAATTAAGCATAACACCTCTCTCTATACCAATAGGAATACCCATAATATAGAATGCCAAAATAATAATAAACCATAAAACAGTAAAAGCAATAGTATAAGGAACCATCAAACTCATAGCATCAGTAATAGTAATAACATCATTCTTTCTCTTATTATAAATATGCAAAAAACCAATAAGAATAACAAAATAACTAAATATAGGAGTAACGCCCTTAACACTACTATCAGCGGCTCTAAAAACCGCCATAGCAAATTCAGGAGTCATACTAGCTTGCATAAACATAGGAACAATTACCGGAGATAACATAGCCCATTTAGTCGAAGCCATAGGAACAAAAAACGAAGAAACAATAACAATCAGAAAAGTAATAACAACAAGTGCTAAACCAGATAACTGCATACCATTAAGAAGTTCTGAGAAAGATGCCACAATAAATAAACCAATATTAGTTTCTTTAAAAATCAAACAAAATTGCGAAGCAAAAAATATAAGAACAAGTAAAGAAGCAACATCTTTCAAATAATAACTCATACCATCAACAAAGTCCCTATTATCATCAATACTACCAACTCTAATACCATAAATAAGACCACTAAACATAAGAACAAAAGAAAATATCGTAACAGAACCCTTATAAAAATAAGAACCCTCTCCAAATAACATATCAACATACTTACCCTGACTTAAATCAAGTAATAACCCAGAAAAAGGAAGTCCCTTAATCAAACAATAAGTCAAAATTAATAAAACAATACAAGTAGCACCAATAGAAAGAATAACCCCTTTTCTTTCTTTCTTAGTAACTACACCATTTTGTGAAGGTTCTTCTTCATCAAAATAATACTTACCAAGTTTAGGAATAATAAACCTCTCAGTAATAACCATACCAACATAAGCAAGAAATATCGTACTAACAGCAGTAAAAACAATATTACCAGTTAAATGAATATCATAAGAACTATCAAGTATTTTCGCAGCCTTACTACCATAACTAACCAAAGTACTATCAAACCTATTAATAATAAAATTAGCCCCATATCCAAAAGTAATACCAGAAAAAGCAGCACAAATACCCGCTCCAGGATGTCTTCCTATATTCATAAACATAATAGCCATAAGAGGTATCAAAATAACATATCCAACCTCATATACCATAGAAAACAAAATACCAAGAAAAACAGCCATAAAAGTAAGAAAACGTCTAGGAACCTTCTCAGCAATCATCTTAAATAAAGAATTAAGAAAACCAGACTTATAAGCAACACCAACACCTAATAAACCAACAATCAAATTACCCAAAGGAGCAAAATTAATAAAATTGTTAAGCATATTACTAATCAAATACTGAAGACCAGTTCTGTTAAACAAATTATTAATAGTAACAACCTGACTAGTCAAATCCCCAGTGACTTCATTAACAGAATAATAACTAGCTTCCAGATTAAGAACCTTCCCTAAACAACTAATAATCATAATACCAATAGTAAGTATCAAAAATACCAAAGCAGGATGCAATCTAAGTTTATTCATTTTCTTCATAATTACCAATCACCTTTCTAATACCCTTATTAAAATCAACTCTAGATAACATAATAACCCTAGAGCAATTAACACATTTAATTTTAATATCCGCCCCTACCCTAACAATCTCAAATTTATTAGTACCACACGGATGATTCTTTTTCATAACAACAATGTCACCTAAACTATATTTCACCTAATCACCTTCATATTTTCATTATAACATTAATTTTCATTTTAGTAAATTAATAATTCATAGTCCTTGTAAAAAATAAAAACCTTTGATATAATATTAGAGATAGAAAAGGGATGATGAAGTGAATAAAGAAGTAAGAAAAAGAAGAAAAATAAATTATCAAAAAGTATTTAACCTAGTAAGTTTTATGTTTATATTAGCATGTATATTGTTTTATGGATCAAGATTCATAAAATTATATCTAGAAAACAACAAAAAAGAAGAAGTAAAAGTACTCGCAGATAATATAAAAGATAACAATGAAGAAAACCTAAAAAACATAAATGGAGACTATTATTTTAAAGGACAAGAAGTAAATAATTACATAAAATATTCAAATATACTATTTAGAATAATAAAAATAAATAAAGATAATACAATAACACTAATATCAGACAAACCAATAACATCATTAGCAAAAGGAAACAATACAGACTATATAAATAACTGGTTAAATAATCAAGACAAAGATAATACAGGTATCTTAGAAACAAATTTAAATAATACAAACAAATACCTAACATATACAAATGCATGTAATGACCAAATAGACAATACAAAAAATATTACATGTAAAAGCACATTAAAAGATACCCTAATAACTTTACCATCATTATATGACTATATAAATACAGGAGATACAAATAGTTTTATGAATAATGAAACATATTACTATCTACTAAATACTAATAAAGACAACAAAACATGGTATATAAATGAAAATGGTGGAGTAACAACATCAGATAATACAGACATATTAGGAGTAAAACCAGTAATAACACTAAAAAGCACCAATAAATTAATAAATGGAGATGGAACAAAAGACAATCCATATACATTTGAAGAAGAACAAAGTATGCTAGGAAGTTATGTGAAATTAGATAACGATATCTGGAGAGTATATAGTATAGAAGATGACAATCTAAAACTATCACTAGATACATATCTAAAAATAAACAATGAAGAAATAACATATAAATACTCAGATAATGGCTATTATCATAACGATTCAAAACAAAATACATTAGCCTATTACCTAAATAAAAACTACCTATCAAAATTAACATATAGTAGTAATGTAATAGAATCCAATTATGCAAATGGTATATATAGCAACACTACAAATTATGACTATACAAAAGTACTAAATAAAACCGTACCAACAAAAGTAGCTACATTAAGTATAGGCAATATAATCATAAATCCAGACAATACTGACTATTACCTATCAACAGGATTAGATACCAACAGTAGTTTAGTATACGTAATGACAAACGATTTCAAACTATATACCAAAACATCATCAAGTAAACTAAAAATAATACCAGTAATAACAATAAACAAAAATCTCCTAACAAGCGGAGATGGCACACAAAATAACCCACTGGAGGCCAAATAATGACAAGAAAAAGACAAAAAAGAAAAATATATAAAACTACTATACTATTCGTGCTACTGGACATATGTGCAATCACATGTTTTTACGTAATGTATGGACCATGGGACAAAGTAAGAAACCTATATGTAAATACCGCTATGAAAACAATGCATCATCAATATTTTGCCAATATATTCTATAGCGATAAAACAATAGAAAAAATAATGAATAATAACTACTTCGTATCCATAGAAGAAGACGCTAATATAGAAGACGTAATAATAAATACCAAAGAAAAAACAAAATACAAAGACAAATATGAAGAAGAATTATTTACAAGAGATGAAAACAACGATTTATACAAAGTAATAAACCTAAAAATAGGAACATCAAAAGGATATTTAGTAGCCATATATCAACCAGAAAAAGTAAAACTAATATCAACCAAGCAATTCAATATAGGAGGATATGGCGAAAGAATAATTACAATGTGCCAAAGATACAATGGAAAAGTATGTATAAATGGTGGAGGCTTTTATGACAACGGAATGGGTTCAGATATACCAACTGGCTATGTAATACAAAATGGAGAAATAACATGGAATTCAGAAGTAGCAGACACAGCAAGAGAAAACATAATAGGAATAACCAAAGACGGAAAACTAAAATTAATGACAAATGCCACAGGCAATGAAGCCCTAGCAGCAGGAGTATATGAAGGCATGGTATTTGGACCATTCCTAATAGTAAATGGTAAACCACTAGAAATAGTAGGAGACCCATGGGGACAAGCTCCAAGAGTAGCAATAGGACAAACAAAAGACGGAATAATGCTATTTCTAGTAGTAGATGGAGAAAACTATATAAATGGTGCTAGTCTCCAAGATATGGTAGACATATTAGAAAGATATGGTGCATATAATGCCGCTAACCTTGATGGAGGGCAATCATCATCATTAGTAATAGAAAACAAACTATATAACAATCCTCCCGCAGCAGCAAAAAAACAAGGCGGAAGATACGTAGTAACAGGATGGGGATTAATACCATAAAGCCTAGTAAACAAACTAATTTTGTTATACTATAAACAAGTAAGGTAGTGATAAAATGACAAAAAAAAGAAAAAGAAGAAAATTAAAAAAAGGATTCAAAATATTCCTAACAATACTTAGTATAATTATATTAATAACAATAACTTATTTAATAATAAAACCAGGCAAAAACAATCAAACAATAACAAAACCAAATATAACAAATAAAACTGAAGATAAACACTATGAAGCCTCCCTAATAGCCGTAGGAGACAACCTAATCCACTCTTCAGTCTATAAAGATGCCGCCCGTTTAGCAAACGGAAATGGATACGATTTCAAACCAATGATAACATATATAAAAGAAATAGTATCTACCTATGACATAGCCTACTATAACCAAGAAACAATATTAGGAGGAACAGAACTAGGCCTAGCGGACTATCCAACATTCAATTCACCATATGAAGCAGGAGATGCTATGATAGATGCAGGATTCAACCTAGTAAGCCTAGCCACAAACCACACCATGGACAGTGGTAAAAAAGCCGTAGAAAACTCATGTAAATATTGGCAATCAAAAGATAACGTATTAACCTCAGGTAGTTACTGTAGTGAAGAAGAAAGAAACGAAATAAACATAAAAGAAGTAAATAATATAACATATACAATGTTAAACTATACATACGGAACAAATGGAATGCCCGTAGCAAATGACTACCTAGTAAACGTATGGCCTACTGACATAGATAACATAAACAATCCAGAAACAGACACAAAATACCAAGCATATAAAGAGCAAGTAAAAGAAGATATAAATAAAGTAAGAGACAAAGTAGACTTTCTCATAGTGGCAATGCATTGGGGAGTAGAATATACTCACGAACCAACAGCATATGAAAAAGATATGGCTTCATACTTAGCCTCATTAGGAGTAAATCTAATAATAGGTACCCATCCCCACGTAATACAACCAGTAACATGGATAGATGATACTCTAGTAATATATTCTTTAGGAAACTTTATATCAGCACAATACCAAAACAAAAGTACTTGCACAAATTACAAGTGTACAACAGAATTAATGACAAGTTTAAAAATAGAAAAAGATATAAAAGATAATCAAACAACAATAAAAATAACAAATGTAGAAAATGAATTACTATACAACTATTATAACCAATCAACATGGCGCGACTTCAAAGTAATACCATTTTCTAATCCAATAATAAAAGAATATCTACCAAACTACAAAGAAGTATATAACACATACAAAGCAGTAGTACAAAAAATGAATAACGAAATAACAGTAAAAGATGCGGCTGAATAAAATTATATTAATAACATAAAAACAATATCAAATAACGATATTGTTTTTATTATCCAATAAATTAATAACAACTTCCTTCTTGTTATTGATAATAGCATCAATAACAACATTTTCAATATATTTAGAAATAATCCTTAAAACCTTCCTAGCCCCAAACTCTTCATATTCACTTTTAATAATAATATCATCAACAACATTGTCAGATAAAACAATATCAACATCACAATATTTATTCTTAATATAATCAAGTCTATTATTAACAATACACCTAATATCATTCTTACTAAGCCTATTAAAAGTAATAATATTATCAAGCCTATTAATAAAAGACAAATTAAAATAACTCTTCAAACTACTATTAATATTATCACTATAAGAACCATTAAACCCAATATAATTCCTATCAAATCCACTATTAGAAGTCATAATAATAATAGCATTATCAAATCTAACAGTAACTCCCTTAGCATTCTTAATTTTACCATCCTCTAATATCTGATAAAATAAATTAATAACACTAGGATGAGCCTTATCAATTTCATCTAAAAGAATTACAGAGTTAGGCTTACTCCTAACCTCTTCTAAAAAATTTCTATTATCATCATAACCAACATACCCAGGAGAAGAACCAAGAATCTTATTAACCGAAGTAACATCAGAATACTCACTCATATCAAGCCTAATAAACTTATCATCACCAACCAATAAAGAAGCATAACATTTTGCCATTTCCGTCTTACCAACCCCACTAGGCCCAACAAACAAGAAAGAATAACACTTATCCCTATATCCCATTTTAATCTTTTTAGTAACATCAACAAGACAATCAATAACCCTATCCTGACCAATAATCTTACTATGTAAAGATAAAGCCATATTATTAACAAAAGTACCATTAAAATCAGTAAGCTCATCCATAGCTACCCCAGTCCTATCACTAATAACACTAGCAACATCATCAAATACAACTTCATTTCTAATTTTTTTAATATCAATCTCCATCTCATTAAGAAGAGAAATTAACTCAGTTTCCCTCTTTCTCACATCATAAGCCTTATCAATATTATTATCAATAATATAACCATTCTTCTCCTTTTTAAGATTAGCAAGTTTCCTCTTAATACTATTAATTTCACCAATAGCATTACACTCCCTAATACCAACCCTTGAAGAAACTTCATCAAGAATATCAATTTCCTTATCAGGCCTATTTCTATCAAACACATATCTCTCAGATAAATCAATAATAACATCAACCATACTATCAGATAAAATAACATTATGATACTTCTCATAAATAGGTTTAAGATTAATCAAAATATTCCTAGTCTCTAAAGTAGAAGGCTCTTCTATAATAACCTTCTGAAATCTCCTATCCAAAGCCGAATCACTCTCAATAAACTTCTTATACTCCATCGTCGTAGTGGCTCCAATACACCTAATCTTTCCCCTTGCTAAAGCAGGTTTCAATATATTAGAAGCATCAATAGCTCCCTCAGCACCACCTGCTCCAACTAAAGTATGAATCTCATCAATAAATAAAATAATATCATCATCTTCTTCTATTTCTTTAATAACCTTTTTCATTCTCTCTTCAAATTCACCACGATATTTACTTCCCGCTACCATAGTAGCCATATCAAGAGATATAACCTTTTTACCCATAAGAATACTAGGAACCTCATCATTAGCAATAAGTCTAGAAAGTTCTTCTACAATTGCACTCTTACCAACCCCAGCTTCACCAATAAGTATAGGATTATTTTTTCTTCTACGACATAAAATCTCAATAACCCTCTTAACTTCCTTATCCCTACCAATAACCGGATCGAGTTTATTATTCTTAGCCAAATTAGTAAGATCAACCCCTAAATCATATATTAGAAGCTTCTTATTCTTGTTTTTCTTACAACCCCTAACCAAACTAATAGAAAAATCATCATAAATAGATTCAATATCAATACCCATACCAACCAAAATCCTAATAGCAATACCCTCACCCTCTTCTAACATAGCAAAAAACAAATGCTCTATCGTAACCTCTCCATCATTGTTCTCTTTAGCATCAATAACAGAAGAAGAAATAACCTTACGAAGTAAAGGAGTATATAAAAAATATTCACATTTTTTATCAGTAACCCCAACTACCTTACATAATTCACCTTTAAAAGATTTATAAGTAAGATTATATTTATTAAGTCTACTAGCAATATCGCTATCACTATTTAAAATAGAAAGAAGTAAATGCTCAGTCCCAACATAAGGATGCCCTAAACTATTCATTTCAATTTTTGCATTATTTAATATATTCTGTGCTTCATCACTAAAATTACCAATCATAATTATAAATTCTCCTTTCAAATATATTCTATGAATATAATGATACATAATTAAGAAATTTAAACAACAAAATGCAAAAAAAAATACCTACTAAAAAGTAGGTATCAATAATACAATTATTATACTAACGCAAGCACAAGTAATACTAATATTACAAGTAAGAATAGCATAAGTACAAATCTCCATATATACTTAAACCAAGTAGTATAAGGAACATCAAAATATTTAAGTGCAAATATTACTAAGAAACTAGTAGGAGCAACAATTGATGTTAAACCATAAATACTTTGGAAAGTAACAGCATATAAAGTCATCAAAGATTCATCAGAAACTAAAGCAATGACATTAGAATATACACCCGCTACAGTATAATATAAATCAGAATGAAGCAAAGTACCAAGCATAGTAATTAATGAAGCAGTAACAACATTAATACCAAGTTTACTATCATTTACCCAGTTAATGATATTAGCAACAAAGCCATGATTATAAGCACTAACTAATATAGCATAACTAAGTATAACTAATAATACCATAGGTACCATCTTCTTAGATCCACTTATAAAATTATCCAAAACCTCATTAAATTTAATTTTATAAATAAATTTAATAAGTAAAGTAAATAAAATTAAAGTTATAATAACTGACATATAAGAACCAAGACTAGCCCAATTACCAAATGCATATAAATTGTTAGAAATAATATTAGAGAATACTGCAAAATCACCAATAGTAATTCCTAATAACCATTCATTAAAGCTATCAAAACAAGTAATACCAAATAAAGTATTCCAAGGTAAATAGCCTAATACTAAAATAACAAATATAATAGCAAACATTACAATCATAGGCCAAGTTTTAATTTCTTTATAATCACCTTTAACTTCAGTAGCCACTATAGCATCACTTTCATTAAGTTCAAATTTAACTTTCTTATCCTTAACATTCTTCATATATTTATTAATAAAGAATATAAGTAAAAGAGTACCAAATACTAATATAGCAAGTTTAGCCCATAAAGTACTAGAAAGTTCAATACCAGTTAAGCCCTCTATAGTAGTGGCAGAATAACCATAATAACTACTAGGATTTCTAAATGTTACATATAAACCACCCATAAATCCTACTAACATAGAAGCAATAGTAGAACTAATAGCAACTAACTTATCATAACCAAGTGATAAAATTATAGCTACCACAAATGGCACAAAAACAAGAAGTACATTAGTCAAACCAGTAAGTGAAGTTAAAATAGCAAATAAAGCAGTAACAATAAATACAAATAACTTACTCTTACCCTTTACCTTTTGTGCAATATTATCTACTAATTTCTTATAACCAGGAACTTTATTTAAAACACCATAGAATGCACCAAGTACTAATAAATAAACTACAGTATCAAAGAAATAATAAAATGATTGTACAAAATTAATCAAAACATCACCAAGTGGTATCATAGAATAAACATCTTTTAAACCATCAACACCACAAACACCAAGTATAGCTAAAATTGCATCAACTAATATTAGTGAACCTAAAACAATTAATATTACTTTAAATAAACTATGTTTTTTCATAATAACCTCCTCTAACATAATTATAGCACAACTATAATAAAAGTAAATAAAAAAGAGAAAATTTATATAGTTTTTCCCTTATTTTATAACGATTTACTAAAAATTATTAACTATTTCTTATCCTTCATTTGAGGAAATAATACAACATCCCTAATAGAAGGCTGATCAAAAATTATCATAAGAAGCCTATCAATACCAAAACCAAGACCACTAATAGGAGGCATCCCTTGCTCCATAGCAAGTAAAAAACCATAATCAATATCCATAGTCTCATCATCCCCCTGCTCTTTAGCCTTAATCTGATCTAGAAAAGCTTCTCTTTGAGTTTTAGGATTAACAAGTTCAGAATAAGCCTTACAAAGTTCAGTACCACATGCAACAACCTGGAACATATCAACCATTCTATTATCCTCATCACATCTTCTAGTAAGAGGCATCATTATAGCAGGATAATTATATATAATAGTAGGTTCAATAATGTTTTCACGAATTTGTCTCTTATATACAAAATCAATAATTTGACTAACGGATTTATACTCTTCCAAATCATTATAAGAATATAAACCGCTAGATACAATCTTATCTTTAAGAACACTAGGATCATCTATTTCAAGAAAATCAAAGCCAAATACCCCTCTCATTTCTTCAACATAGTTAATTCTCTTCCATTCTCTATCACCAAAATCAAGTACATGACCTTGATATTCAATTTCTGTCTTTCCTACTAGTTCCAACAATAAATTCTTCATAAATCCCTTATAGAATTTAATAGTATCTTCATAATTCCAATAAGCAACATACCATTCCACTTGAGTAAACTCTTGCAGATGCTGAGGATCCATACCCTCATTCCTAAAACATTTAGCAACCTCATATACCCTATCAAAGCCACCAGCAATACATTGCTTTAAGTAAGTTTCAGGAGCAATTCTAAGGTTACAATCAATATCCAAAGCATTATGATGAGTATAAAAAGGTTTAGCAGAGGCACCACTAACAGCATTCTGAAGAATAGGAGTCTCAACTTCCAAGAAACCATTTTCACCCAAATATCTGTGAATAAAAGCATATAACTTACTTCTACCTAAGAATACCCGTCTAGCACTATCATTCATAATAAGATCAACATATCTTTGTCTATACTTCATTTCAGTATCAACAAGACCATGGAATTTTTCAGGTAAAGGTCTTAAAGCCTTACCCAAGAAATTAAAATTATGTACCCTAAGAGTCTTTTCACCAGTTTGTGTAGTAAATATCTCACCCTCTGCACCAATAAAATCACCAGTATCAATTTGCTTTTTAAAAAAATCATAATTATCTTCACCAACAACATCAATCTTCATTTCAAGTTGCATATCACCTTCAATATCACGAATACGAATAAAGCTAAGTTTACCCATTTTCCTCATAAAAACAATTCTACCAGCAATTCTAACATCACTAGTACCATCAGAAAGCAATCTAGCTTCCTTTAAAGTATGAGTTCTATCATATTTATCAGGATAAGGATTACAATACTCTCTAATTTTATCTAATTTCTCTATCCTAACTAATTCTTGTTCACTTCTTTCCATTTTATTTCACCTCTCCTATAACATTAGTTTTACTAACCAAATCATGTAACCCCTTACCATCTTTTCTATACATAGCCATAAGAAAACAAACAAATAATACCATAGTTTCAATATTAACTACCCATTTATAACTATAAGTAAATACCCTAGTAGGTAAAAACAAAGTACAAATAATAGAATATATACAAGATACAATACCATATATAAATAAACTCCTAATAATCAAAGAAGATAACTTAACATAACTACCATCACTATTTACAACCCTAATCTTAAATAACTTTTTACCAAGTGTTTGTCCCCTATTCAAATAACCAAATACAATAAAATAACCAATAAATACAACTAATTTAATACCATTAATAGGAAGATTATCCTTTTGATAATCATACTCAAGTTCCATTAACTTATCACTATATTCACTAGTACTAATATTACCATCATTATATTCCTTACTAATACTAGATATATCTTCATAAAAAGATTCATTAGAAGTATTAAAACCAATAGTAATAAAAGATAAAACCAAAGTTAAAATAAAATAATCAAAACAAAAAGCCAATACCCTCTTAAGAAAATTTGCCTTCATCTCGTCCCTCCAATACTTATTATACCTCATTTTCAAGTTCTTTTAAATAGTTATTCAAAATTTTCATCATTTCATTACTAGTTTCAACTCTAAAAATAGCCCTCTTAACCTCCTGTACATTAGGCATACCCTTTAAATACCATGAAACATGACTTCTCATTTCAAGTACAGCTACTTTTTCACATTTAATTTCAAGTAAATAATTCAAATGATGAATACACATATCAATTCTTTCTTTATAAGTAGGTCTATTAATAACTATACCAGTATCTAAATAAGTAATAATCTCTTTGATAAGCCAAGGATTTCCCAATACACCTCTGCCTATCATAATAGCATCACATCCAGTATAAGATAGCATCCTCTCTGCACTATAAATATCTCTAATATCACCATTTCCTATTACCGGAATAGATACAGCTTCTTTAACCATTTTAATAATATCTAGATCAACAGTACCACTATAACCCTGACTACGAGTCCTACCATGAATTGTAATAGCACTAGCCCCAGCCTCTTCACATATTTTAGCAACCTCTACTGCATTAATACTATTACTATCCCAACCACTTCTAATTTTAACAGTAACAGGGCAAGGAACAGCAGCTACTACTGCACTAACAATATCTCTAATCTTCTCAGGAGATTTAAGAAGTGCCGCTCCAGCCTGTGATTTAATAGCAACCTTAGGAACAGGACATCCCATATTAATATCAATAATATCAGGCCTCATAATTTCATATACCATTTTAGCGGCCTCTCTAAAACTATCAACATCACTACCAAATATCTGCTGCGCAATAGGTCTCTCACTCTCGTCACAATAAAGCATATCCCTAGTCTTCTGACTATTATATATAAGTCCCTTATCACTAACCATCTCAGCAAAAACTAAAGAGCAACCCTCTTCCTTAACAATTCTCCTAAAAGCACTATTACAAACTCCCGCCATAGGGGCCAAAAAAACATTATTATCAAGTATAACATTACCAATCCTAATCATCAAATCACCTGCTTAAAGTATTTTATCACAGTATTACCAAAAATAAAAGAAAAATAAGCAAAATAACTTATTTAACAATATACAAAAAATCATATAAAAAATTACAAACCAAATAAGATAACCCAAATACAAAAAGTATATACAATATTCTAGCCTGATATATCTTATTTTTTTTAAACATACCACTAATATTAATACCATCCATAGCATAAATAACTAAAGGAATAACAAACAAATACAAAACAAATTTAATCATTCTCAACATCCTTGATCATATCATTTCTTCTAATATATTTATTAATATTAGAAAAAGGAGTCTCAATAAACTTATCAACAATAACTTTCATATTATCAAAATCAATATCCTCACTCATGGCAATAACATTAGCATTATTATGGCTCTTACATAATATAGCCTCACTCTCATTAGATACCTTAGCACAATATACACCCTTAATCTTATTAAGACAAATACTCATACCAATACCAGTACCACATATCGCAATACCTAAATCAACATCATGATTAACAATAGACTTACCAAGTCTTATAGCATATATTGGAAAATCAACAGATTCATCACTATCAGTACCATAATCTATAACATTATACTCATCAAGGTATTCCTTTAACACTTCTTTAGCTCTATATCCTCTATGATCACTAGCTATACCAATCTTCATAATATCACCTTCTAATACATTGTATCAAAAAAAACATATAAATAAAACACAATTACACAATATTTACAAATAATTTACAAAAAAAGACAATTACTATTGCCTCTCTAACATATATAAATTATCTAAAAGAATACCAGTACCCTCCGCTACACAAGTAAGAGGAGACTCAGCTATAAATACAGGAACCTTAAGTTCTTGTGCCAATATTTGCGAAAATCCATCAACCATAGCACCACCACCAGTAAGTACAATACCTTTATCAATAATATCCGCAGACAACTCAGGAGGTGTTTGCTCAAGTATACCCTTGACAGCATGTATAATAGTATAAACACTCTCTCTTAAAGCCTCTTCCACTTCATCACTAGTAAGAGTAATAGTATGAGGAAGACCAGTAACTAGATCTCTACCCCTAACTTCCATCTTTTCATCTCTAGAACCAGGAAATACCGTACCAATAGTAATCTTAATATCCTCAGCAGTTCTCTCTCCTACTAATAACTTATATTTATCTTTAATATATTTAACAATATCATTATCAAAAGCATTACCAGCTATTCTAATAGAAGAACTATTAACAATACCACCTAAAGATAAAATAGCAATATCAGTAGTACCACCGCCAATATCAATAACCATATTACCACTAGGTTTAGATATATCCATACCAGCTCCAATAGAAGCAACTTTAGGCTCTTCTTCCAAATAAACCTTCTTAGCCCCAGTCCTTTCAGCAGCTTCCTTAATAGCATTTTTCTCAACTTGTGTTATATTAGAAGGACAACAAATCAAAATTCTAGGTCTAGAAAAGAAACTCTTACCATTAACCTTCTTAATAAAATAATTAAGCATAACTTCAGTAGTATCATAATCAGCTATAACACCATCTTTCATTGGTTTAATAGCTTTAACTTTTCCAGGAGTCCTTCCAAGCATATCCCTAGCCTCTGTACCAACAGCCAAAGGTTTTTTAGTTTCAGCATCAATAGCAACAACAGATGGCTCATTAAGTACAATACCCTGACCCTTAATATATATAAGTACATTCGCAGTTCCTAAGTCAATTCCAATATCTTTATTAAACACAAAATCACCATCCTTATTTCCATTTTACCACATTTTACCTCTTTTTTACACCATTTAGTTAATTTTTTTACTCAAAAACTTTCTTTTAGTAGCTTCTCCCCCACGAATATGCTTAATATCAATATGATATTCCAAAATACTTGACACTTTATTATACATATTATTATCAATTAAAGGAAGTCTATCCCTCATATCCTTATGTACAGTACTCTTAGAAACATCAAACACCCTAGCAGTCTCTCTAATCGTAGAACCACTACTAACCAAATACTTAGCCTCGTCTATTACTCTGTCATAAACATCTTTTCTCATATCATCACCTAATATATAATATTAAAGAAAAGAATTATTATGAAAAAAGGCATTACTGCCTAAAGTTCATCAATAGATTTATTATAATACTCTTCAGGATTAACAATCTTACCCTTATAATAAAGTTCAAAATGTAAATGATTACCCAAATCCTTATTAATATTAGAAGTACCACTTTTAGCAATTATCTGTCCCTGAATAACCTGATCATCCTTCTTTACAGAAGTCTCAGATAGACTCTGATATACACTAATAAGATCATTACTATGCCTAATTTGAATAGTCTTACCAAGAATATCACTATCCTCAACAGATATAACAGTACCATCTAAAATACTAATAACATCAAAAACACTATCCTTAGCATAATCAACACCACTATTTTGCATATAAGTACCCTCATAATAAATTATAGAATTCTCTTGTTCACTCTCTTCTCCGGTATAATCATAAAAAGTCTTAGCAATAGAAACAGAATTATCCAAATAAGGTCTAACAATAGAACTACTACTACCAACAACTGGGACATCATTATCTTTATTTTCCGTTATTTCCCCATCAACATACCTAAGACTACTATCATTTTTAAATAGCAAATTCCTAGCCTCTTTCTGAGCAAAATACATACCAAATAAAAATACTACCACTATTGCACCATATATAACAGGAGCTAAAGAATACCTAATTCTTATCTTTCTCATATCATCACCTCTAATATAATTCTTTCCAAAATAAAAGATTATATACCAAAATTTTTAATTTTTTTAATTGAAGTACCACTATAATAATAACTAAGAATTTCTGTGTATTTATATCCCTCTTCTGCCATACCCTTAGCACCATACTGACTCATACCAACACCATGACCATATCCAACAGTATCAATAATAACCTTATCACCATCACGTACTAAAGAAAAATCCGTAGATTTAAGAGAAAGCTTATCATATAAAGTTCTAGCAGAAAACACCTTACCATTAATACTAATAGAAATAATCCTATTAGTACTACTTCTCTTTAAAACCTTAACATCAAAATTATCAGAATAATCTAGCCCAAGCTTACTATAAAAATCATTAATACTCATTGTAGTAGAAGATCTAAAAGCCGAGCTAGTCTTCTCATCCCAACCAGATTTAACACTTTTTAAATAAGGCAAATCAACACTAAATACCGTCTCAGCATCTTCAGTATAACCATTACTAGTAGAAAAAAACATAGCATCAATAACCTCACCATCATATTCCAAATACTCCATAGATGTCTCATTAACAATCTCTCTAAGTTTATTAATATTAACAATATAATCTTCTCCCCAAGCCCTCTTCAAATAATCATCATCCAAATAAACCTGATTCATAATCGAATCAACAACATCATAATCATTATCTTTATTATATAAAATACGCTTAAGAGCATAGCTTCTAGCAGCCACAGCTTGTGCCTTAAAAGCCTCCTTTTCAAAAGAAATAGGCATCTCTCCTGCTAAAACACCAACAATATATTCCTCAAAAGGAATACTCTGTATTTCATTCAAAGAAACTCTCTTAACCCTAATAAAAAAATTAGATTCATAATTAAGTTTAATTTCTTTTACCTTTGGTACTTTATAAAAATTAACAATTAAAAAAGGAATAAAAATAACAATAATAACTATTAATAATATCTTCTTCATATAACAATTATATTCTATAAATATTAAAAAAAATGTCAAAAAAAAGAAGTAATAATTATTTACCACTTCTTAACATTTCAAAAGTAACATTCTTCGTAAGAGGAATAACTCCACCAGCTTCACTCTCAAAAGCCAAATCAAACAAAGTACCCTTACCATAACCAACATTACCACCAGTATCAAGAACAATAGCAATAAAAGGATCCATACCAGCAATACCACTTACCCTAAATATTGAATAAAAAGGAATACTCCTATCAGCCGCTAAAATTCTAACTACACCAAACTCAGAATCCTCATAGTATATCGATTCATGCAAATTATGCCCACTAGCGGTATTACCCGAGCAGCCACCACAATCAGGCCCATAACCAGTAATAGTACCAACTAATGTATCAAGAACAGCTCTATCATAAAACAAATTAGGTTCAACAACAGCAACTTCTTCTTGCTTTTCTTCTACTACTTCTTGCTCCTTAGTACTTTCATCTTCTAAAAGAACAACAGTATCATCTAAAGAAGAATCACTTTTCTTCTCTTTCTCAAAAAGAACTAAAGTACTATCAGCCATTTTATCAAAATTATTATTATCAATAATAGTCACATTTTTATTACTTCCAACAGTACCAAATAATAAAAACAAAAATACAAAAACCACTAATAATTGTGAAGAAACAGTTATAACCAAATTAGTTATTTTCTTCATTCATCTCACCTCATTAATATTTTCAGCATATTAATTGTACCATTATTTAGAAGAAAAGTCAAATACCCTCTCAGCATTATCAGATGTAACCCTTGAAATATCTACATTTGATACCCCTCTAATTTCTGCAATTTTATTTGCAATAAAAGGAATATTTTTAGAACTATTAACCTCTCCCCTATAAGGTTCAGGAGTCAAATAAGGAGAATCAGTCTCTAATAATATATATTCCAAAGGAATACTTTTTATAACTTCCTTAATATTTTTAGCATTCTTAAAAGTAACAACACCCCCTACACCTATCATATAACCAAGTTTAATAAACTCATAAGCCATTTCCACTGAACCACTAAAAGCATGAATACTACCACTTAATTTATAACCCTTTAATATATTATATGTATCTCCTATAGCATCTCTACTATGAACAATAATAGGCTTTTTATTCCTATAGGCAATATCAAGTTGTCTCTTAAATACCCCTTTTTGAAGTTCATAATCAGTATCTTCATAATGATAATCAAGCCCAATTTCACCAACACCAACAATCTTTCTATTATTAATATTATCCTCTAACCAATCAAAATATTCATCCTTAAAATCATCAAGTTCAGTTGGATGAAATCCAAGCGTACCATAAATACAATCATACTTATTAACAAGCCTTAATACTTCCTTATTCGACTTAATATCACAACCACTAACAATAATCCTATTAACCCCGTTATCTAAACACTCTAAAATAACACTATCTAAATCACTATAATACTCACTAAATAAATGAGCATGTGTATCAATATACATAAAAATTACCTCCATAAAAAAATTATACTATAACTATATAGTACAATCAATTAAAATAAAACAAAATAGAGAAAAATATAAATCCAACATAGATAAAATCAATAACTTCTCCATATAAATACATTAACACTAAAACAATAACTCCTAATATACAAGCTAAAACAAAAAATATACTGCTATCCTTAATCCTAAGCATCGCACTACACTCCTTTTCTTCACTAATCAGGACTACAATAAAAATATAACACAAAAACAACACATAGTAAACAAAATAACTATAACTTTACATATAAAGAAAAACAATAGACACAAAATCTATTGTTCAATTCTTTTAAATAATACCAAAGGAGTATTTACTTTAGTACCGCTCTTATATCCACCAAACTCACATATAGAACTATAATTAGTAACATCAGTATTAATCTGTTCAAAAATATTCTTACTAGTACTAGGAATAAATGCCTGAAGAAGTATAGCACTAATTCTAATACACTCAACCAAATTATATATCACAGTGGCAAGTCTATCCCTCTTATCTTCATCCTTATAAAGTACCCAAGGCATAGTATCATCAATATACTTATTACATTCCCTAAGTAAATCAAATATACACTCTAAAGCCTTAGACACCTCAAGCTTATCCATATAAGAATCAACTTTATCCTTAAGCTCTAAAGTATGCTTAATAAGAACACTATCAATATCCTCAAGTTCACCTTTATTACAAACAATACCATCAAAATACTTATTAGCCATACCAATAGTCCTATTAACCAAATTACCAAGAATATTAGCCAAATCCCCATTAGTTCTAGCTATTAAAGCCTCCTCTGAAAAATTACCATCACTACCAAAAGGAACTTCTCTCAAAGCAAAATACCTAACAGCATCTACCCCATAACTATCAATATATTCTCTAGGATCCTTATAATTACCTAAACTCTTAGATATCTTACCACCATTAATAACAAGCCAACCATGACCAAATACCTTTTTAGGTAACGGTAAATCAAGAGCCATTAACATAATAGGCCAAATAATAGTATGAAATCTAACAATTTCTTTACCAACAATATGTAAATCAGCAGGAAAATACCTCTTAAATAAAGAATCATCATCACTTAAATATCCTAAAGCAGACAAATAATTAGCAAGAGCATCTACCCAAACATAAACAACATGACCAGGATCAAAAGTAACAGGAATACCCCAATCAAAAGAAGTTCTAGATACACATAAATCCTCAAGCCCAGGTTTAATAAAATTATTAATCATCTCATTTTTTCTAGAAATAGGTTCTATAAAATCAGGATTATCATCATAAAACTTAATAAGCTTATCTTGATATTTAGAAAGATTAAAGAAATAAGCCTCCTCACTAACTTCATGAACATCCCTACCACAATCAGGGCATTTACCATCAATAAGTTGCGTATCAGTCCAAAAAGATTCACATGGTGTACAATAAAGCCCCTTATATTCCCCTTTATAAATATCACCATTATCATACAATTTCTTAAATATCTTCTGTACACATTCAACATGTTCCTTATCAGTAGTTCTAATAAACTTATCATAACTAATATCTAAACTCTTCCATAAATCCTTAGCATTACCAACTATTTCATCAACATATTCCTGTGGAGTAACGCCAGCCTCAATAGCTTTCTTTTGTATTTTTTGACCATGCTCATCAGTACCAGTCAAATAAAATACATCATAACCAGTAAGCCTTTTATACCTAGCAATAGCATCCGCTATAATGGTAGTATAACAATGTCCAATATGAAAATTAGCACTTGGATAATATATAGGTGTTGTAATATAAAATTTCTTATTATTCATCAAAATCATCTCCCTTATCAGTACTACCAATACCACCCAATCTAATATCAGTAGTCATATCATCATCAGTAATTAAAAATGGCATAAAAATACCTTGTACAATTCTATCACCCTTTTTAATTTCTAAAGCCTTATCCCCCTCATTCATCAAACATACAAAAATATGCCCTTCATTCTGACTATTATTATAATAGTCAGAATCAATAATACCAACCTGATTACACATCCGTATATTCCATTTAAATCCCAAACTACTACGAATATAAATACCCAAAAACTCATTACTATTCATAATAGCCTTTATACCAGTAGGAATAACTCTTCTCTCACCAGGATTCAAAGTAAACGATATAACACTATAAAAATCATAACCAGCACTATTTAAAGTACTTCTTTTAGGCAGTACAATATCATCATAATTAGCATCAGGTACATCTCTTAAAAATACACTCTTACTAATCTTTTCAAACTTTCTCATAATAAACACCTCCAATAAAACAAAAAAATAAAGTAGCCAAAGGACGAATAAACAATCCGCGGTACCACCTTATTTTATAATATATACACTCATTAAGTTCTAACGTAACAACCGACTATACCTATTAGATATAATAGCTCCAGAACCATTTATAATAGCTTTTCTTATCTAATTTCCACCAACATAGACTCTCTATAAATATTACTATTACTCTTTCCTTCATCGCTTTACAAAAAGTATTTTATCATATAAAAAATATAATTTCAAGTACTTTTTCATTTTTTTATTCTCATCTCTCAGACAAGATATATATCCTATTTTCTTGATATATTTATGTTATCAAATAAAAAGAGAAAATATTTTTTAATTTCTCTGTTAAATACCATTAATATAATAATATAATTATACATTGAATTTATGCAACAACTAAATTACATATTAATTTTCTTATCTCTTGGTTCTATGCGTAATATTTTGTTCATCAACATATACATTAGAAATATCAACCTGTGATTGTCCTGTTAATTCTTGAATATTAGCTAAAGCATCTAATTGCGCTTGTCTTGTTTCTTTCGTTATCATTCCTTGACTATATCTAAATGCGATTTGTTTTTCTATTTGTTTTCTTCTTTCTAATAATAAGTCTTCTTGTAAACTACTAATATATTCATCATTTTTACCAATTTTCTCTTTTAATTCTTGGTATCCAACATTTCTCTGTTCTTCAGTAATTTCTCCACGTTTTGCCTGCATACCCAATAATCTCATTTGCATAGAATATAATTCATTTTCTTCGTAAGTATGTATCATATTTTCATAATTATCATTTATAGAATAATTTGTTTTAGCTTCTTCAATTTGGAAAGAATATTGTTGTGGTGTCATAGCACCTTCCATTCTTAAAAGCCCTAATTCTTTTTGAGAAATCCAATTCCTACTATTTTTAATTGAAGCTTCTATATCCATAACTTTAATTTTCAACTCTTTTTCTTTAATTTGAGCTACTAGTTTTTGATAAGAGCTTTCTTCAAAAGGTAAGTCTTTTCCAATTTGACTTTCTCGCTTATATGCCTCATCTAATAAAGCTTCAATTTGCTTTTTTCTTTCTTGCAAAGCTTCTATGTCTTTTTGTTTTTTATCAATTTCTGTTTTAAACTCATCATACTTAGGATTAGTTACAGTGGTTTCTTGTTTTGGTGCTTCATTTATTTCGACATGAAAATCCTTAAAATCTTCTATTATTTCACCATTTCTTTGACTTAATGCCTCACCAAAACTAATTCCTTCTTCGTCAGCTTTATTTTGTATTTTAGTAATTTCAGCATCACTTATTTTTCTAAATGGTATTTGCTCTGCAATAAATATACTCTCATAGTAATTATAAATATAAGCAGTTTGAACAAAAAAATATCTATATTGTTCTTCTGTTAATATGGAAAAAATTGTACCAATTAAAACAAATAACGAAAAAATAGTAATTAGTATAAGAATAGATATAGACACACTAAACAAAGTAGACACTGAAGCTAGTAAAATAGATATAAGCAGAAACGAATTAATAAATCAAAGCATTGATTTTGCATTAAATAATTTAGATAATAAAGAAAGTATACAAAAATAAAAATGTATGCTTTTAATATTAATCAGCAAATTGCGTACTAAGTAATCTAGCCAAAATAATTCCCATTTTATCTTCTATATCAGTAATAGGTGTATCAGTAGAAATAATAATAACACTACCAATTGCATCACCATTATCCACTATTGAAGAAAAAGAATAATAACCATTTTCATCTTCTTCCTTAATTATTTGAAATATTTTCTTCTGCTTTTCGGAAAAAGAATCACGTCTTTCAATACTTCTTTCCGTAAACTCATTTACATCTTTACCTAAATATTTTTTCTTAAGAGGACCAGATGCTGCAATAACCTTATCCCTATCAGTAATAATTATATTATGTTTAATAATAGTATTAAAAGCCTCAACATAATCAACAGAAACATTTTCTATAGTTTCAAGCTGAGAATACTTTTTCAAAATAATATTATCACTTTCTAAAAAAATTTCTAAACTATCTCCATTCTTAATTCTTAAATTCTTTCTAATTTCTTTTGGTATAACAATTCTACCAAGTTCATCTATTCTTCTAATAACACCAGTTGTTTTCATATATTCACCATACTTTCTTTAATATTCTGTCAAATAAATAAAGAAATATACAAACAAAAAAAAGAAATAAAATTTTACACTCTATTTCTTTACATCCTTAATAATTACATCAAGTAAATCATTTAAGTAATATACAAAATGTTTATCTAGCTTAATAGTATCTAATATAATATGAATTTGATTATTATTATAAGAAAATCTAAAATACTTAGATATCTCATAAGCATCTAAAAATAACTTCTCACCATCAATTTCTTTAGACAAATACTCTGGAAGTACAATCTCAACATATGTTTTAGTCTGTTTAGTTTGAGTAATATCAAGACGTTTAGCCTGTTTCTCAAACCACTCTTCATGCATATAAACAATCATTTCATCAGTAACCTTACCAAATCTATCATTTAAAGTATTAATAAGTTTATCTATATCATCCTTAGAATTTATATCATTAATCAGTTTATGAACCTCAATTTTAATCTCATCATCAGGAGCATACTCTGAAGAAATATGAGTCTCAACCTCTATTAATGGTTTTACACTTTCCACATTATCTGAAGAGACATTAATTCCTTTTAACTTGTCAACCTCTTCTTTTAACATTTTAAGATATAAATCAATACCAACACTATCAATAAATCCAGATTGTTCACTACCAAGTACATCTCCAGCTCCCCTAATAGATAAATCCCTCATAGCAATTTTAAATCCACTACCCAAAGAAGTAAATTCTTTTATCGTATTAAGTCTTTTAACAGCCAAATCATTAAGTTCTTTCATATTATCATACATAAGATAAGCATAACCAATTCTATCACTTCTACCTATTCTACCCCTAATTTGATACAATTGCGATAATCCAAATCTATCAGCATCAAGAATAATTAAAGTATTTACATTAGGAATATCAATACCAGTCTCAATTATAGTAGTACATAAAAGAATATCAAACTCATGATTAATAAAATCAATCATAATATTCTCAAGCTCAATTTTAGTCATTCTACCATAAGCATATTTAACCCTAGCCTCAGGAACCAACCTCCGAATTTCATCTAGTTTACTATCTATTTTTTCAATACGGTTATAAAGTAAGAATATTTGTCCTCCCCTAGATAATTCCTTATAAATAGCATCCTTAATAATATTATTACTCTCAGGCATAACATAAGTTTGAATAGGTCTTCTCTTCTCAGGTGGAGTCTCAATAAGGGCAAGTCCCCTAATACCAGACATTGACATTTGAAGAGTTCTAGGTATCGGTGTAGCAGACAAAGTAAGAATATCAATACTAGATTTATACTTCTTAATTTTCTCTTTATGAACAACCCCAAATCTCTGCTCCTCATCAATAATAAGAAGACCTAAATCCTTAAAATCAACTTTATCATTTAGAAGTTTATGCGTACCAAACAAAATATCAATCTTACCAGTCTTAAGTTTATCAAAAATAATATTTTGTTCTCGAACAGAAGTAAATCTATTAAGAAGTGCAATATTAATAGGAAAATCACTAAATCTTTCTATAGCAGCATTATACTGTTGACTAGATAAAATAGTAGTAGGACAAAGATAAGCCACTTGCTTACCATCATTAACCGCTTTAAATATAGCCCTAAATGCAACTTCCGTTTTACCATAACCAACATCACCACATAATAACATATCCATAGGTTTATTTTTTTCCATTTCCGTCTTAATAATTTGTGTAGCCCTAATCTGATCAGCAGTAGGATCATATTTAAATTTACTCTCAAACAAAATTTGATTTTCATCATCATGACTAAAAGCATAACCAACAGAATTTTCCCTTTCAGCAGAAACTCTAATTAAATCACTAGCAATATTCTTAAGTTTACTTCTAACCCTTGCTTTTTTCTTACTCCAAGAATCACTATCCAATTTATCAAGTCTAACAATAGCACCATCTCTACCAGTAAATTTAGTAATTTTATCAATTTTCTCTACAGGCAAATACAAAATATCCCCATCAGCATAAAGAAGCTTAATATAATCTTTCTTTATTCCATTTTTACTAAGAGTACATATCTCAATATATTGCCCTATACCATGATCAATATGAACAATATAATCACCTTTCTCCAAGTTATCAATATTACTAATTTTACTACCAACTTTATACTTTCCTTTAACTTTTTTTCTACTTTCAACTTTACCAAATAAATCATTAGAAGAAATAACAACATAATCATCATATATAAAACCATTAACAATATATTTACTAATAATATTAATCTTATTCTTAACAATATCATTCTCATTAGTAAAAATAACATCATCTAAAATATCCAAGTAAGAAATAATTCTCTTAACAACATTCTTATCATCAATACACATAATAACCGTTTTACCACTAGCAATATATTTATTAATATTTATTTTAATCTTCTCAAAATCACCAGCATAATTATCAATATTATAAGATAAAAAATTACTTTTACACTTAATATCAAGATCAATTAAATTATCAAATTCCAACATATAAATTATATTATCATATTTAACATCTGAAATATCAAACATATAATTAGTTTTAATACTATCAACATTTTCATTATCATAATTAATAATACTTTCTCTAAGTAACCTATAACCAGATATAATCTGATTATAATCATAATAAATAAATGTAAAATTATCAAAATAATCCCATATACCAAAAATACTATCAGAAAAATAAGGAAGATACTTTTGCTTATACATTTTACTGTCAATACTATTCTTATTATCAACTAAAAACTCAGTAAAAGGACAAATACAAACACTATTTACACTCTTACAAGAAACCTGACTATCCAAATCAAAATATTTAATACTATCAACAGTATCACCCCAAAACTCAATTCTAATAGGATTATCAAAACCAATAGGAAAAATATCAACAACATACCCCCTAATAGCCATTTCTCCAGTTTTAGTAACAAGTGGCACCTTACCATACCCTAATTCAATCAATCTATTAATAAGTTCATCTCTATTAATATCATTAGAAATAGACAAATTAATAATTTTACTCTTATATAACCTCTTATCAGGTAAATACCTAAGTAACCCCATTAAATTGCAAATAACAATAAAATTATCACCAGAAATAATTTTATTCAAAGTACAAAGCCTCTCAACTATAAAATCAAGACTCAAAGCAGAAACTTCACTAGACATAAAATCATCCATAGGAAAAAAAAGTACCCTATCAGTATAATTAATAAATCTATTATATAAATCATTAGCTTCATATAAAGAATTAGTAACAAGTAAAACACTATTATTATTCTTAATAAAATAATCATATACATATATACAATTTAATTCCTTATTAAGACCATTAACCAAATACTCACTCTTATTATCAAAGCTAAATAAACCATCAAATAAACCCATAATATCATCTCCACAAACAAAAGATACAACTTAGTGTATCCTAATCATTTTTACTATTATAAATCTGTTTTAACATATTAGCATCATACAAAATAAAATCCTCTACAAGATTATAAAGTTTTTTATAAGTTTCCTTAAGTAATCTAGATTCAGCACCACTAAATTTACCTAAAACATAATCCTTAGTATCAATATCCTTATCATTAGAAATACCAATCTTTAATCTAGAAAACCTCTGACTACCAAGTTTAAATATAATATCTTTAATACCATTATGACCACCACTAGAACTATCAAAAACAAACCTGATTTTTCCAAGAGACATATCCAAGTCATCCTGAACAATTAAAATATCAGATAAGTCAAGATTATAATAATTAACATACAAAGAAACACAACTACCAGATAAATTCATATAAGTCAAAGGCTTAATAATAATAACCTTCTCACCATTCAAATTAAAACTAGACTCAAATGCATTAAACTTCATATTCTCACTAAAAGACAAATCAAACTTCAAAGCAAGCAAATCAACAACATCAAAACCAACATTATGCCTAGTATAACAATACCTTCGTCCAGGATTACCAAGACCTACTATTAATTTCATTACTCTTCCTCCCTATGATATTCAATATATATAACATTTTTAGCAACACCCCTATCCTTAGCAACTTTCTTAATCGAACTCATTACATCAAATCCTGCCCTAATATAATTATCAACTGCAGTTTTAACAGAAATACTATTATCAACAATTTTATCCTTCATACCCTCAACAACAATAACAAATTCACCTTTCTCAGGAATAATATTAATAATATCACTAATCTTACCACGATAAATAGTCTCAAACTTCTTAGATATCTCCCTAGACACACTAATATTTCTATCCCCAAATACATCTAACATCATATTTAAAGTTCTATTTATCCTATGAGGAGCCTCATAAAAAATAATAGTTTCCTCCTCATCTGATAACCTCTCAAGTTCACTTTTTTTCAAACTATCCTTACTATCCAAAAAACCATAAAATAAAAAAGGTTGAGGAGCAATACCTGAAGTAATAAGAGAAGGAACAAATGCCGTAGGCCCAGGAAGAGCCACAACATTATAATTATTATCTGCTATATACTTAACAGTTTTAAAACCAGGATCACTAATAACAGGAGTTCCCCTATCAGTAACCAAAGCAACGTTATTACCATTCTTTAAATATACAAGTACTTTTTCCTTAACAATATCCTCATTATGCTCATGAAGAGCAATAAGTTTTTTATTAATTCCTAAATAATTAAGTAAGTTTAAAGTTACTCTCGTATCTTCAGAAAAAATAACATCAACATCTTTTAAAACTTTAACACTCCTATAAGTAATATCATCTAAATTTCCAATAGGAGTAGAAATTAAATACAAAGTAGAACTACCATCATAACTATTCTGAACCATATAATCACTCTCCAAACATCATACTAACCTCTTTAGTATAATTACCATCATTATCATAAATAATTAAAGGAGGTAATAATTTTAAACCAGGTTTGCCATTCTTTATACCCTCAATTAATACTAAATTACTATTCTTTCCCTCTTTTGAATAAACAAATCTAACCCTCTTTGGCTCAATATTATACTTTTGCATAGTATTCAAAATTTCTACAAATCTCTCAGTTCTATGAACTAAAGCAACTCTACCATTATTTTTAAGTATTTTCTTACTTATAACCATAACATCCTCTAAATTAAGAGAATCCTCATGTCTAGCAATAGATTTAACCATATTATTATTTCTACATGCAACACTCTCAGTTTTAAAATAAGGAGGATTACAAGTAATAACATCAAAAGTATCAGATTCAAACCTATTAACCAAATTCTTAGCATCATCATTAATCAAAGAAATCTGATTATTCATATTATTTTCCTTTACAGAAACAATACCAAGACTATAAATAACACTTTGAATTTCAATACCAAAAATCTTAGCATTTGTTCTATATGTAAGTAACATAGGTATTGGTGCATTACCCGTAGCAATATCAATTATTTTTCTATCTCTTTTATTAATAGTTACAAAATTAGCAAGCAATACCGAATCCAAAGAAAATTTAAAATATTCAGTATCTTGAAAAATGTAACACTCACCATAATTTAAAAGTCTATTCTTTACTATCATCTTTATTTACCTCAATAATCTCATTATCAATCAAAACCTTGTATCTATGTAATAAAGGTTCAGAACTAATAACCTTTCCACTTTTACCATCTATAACAATTTTTTTACCAACATCTGGAATATCCACTTTAGCATCAATATATTGCTCATTTTCATAATTCAAACAGCATAAAAGCCTACCACAAACTCCATTAATTTTATTAGGATTTAAAGCAAGCCCCTGAGTTTTAGCCATACTAATAGATACAGCATCAAATCCATTAAGAAAAGTAGAACAACACAAAAATCTACCACAAGGACCAATACCCCCCATTTCCTTAGCCTTATCTCTAATACCAATTTGCCTAAGTTCAATTCTCGTTCTAAGTTTACCACCAAGCTCCTTAGCTAACCCTCTAAAGTCAACACGTTCAAGAGACAAAAACCTAAACAACAACTGAGACCTATCAAAATTATAAGTAGCATCAATAATATTCATATTAAGATTATTCTTTTTAACAATACTCCTACACAATTCCAATGCCACCTTAGCCTCTTCAATATTACTTAAATGCTGATGATAATCCTTTTTAGTAGCTACCCTGATTACCCTCTCATAATCAGAATTATCAGAAACCTCAGCAAAATCAGTAACCCTAGCAAATTGAAGACCCCTACTATCAACAACAATAACAGTTAAATTATTCTTTAAATTAAGACCATCATAACTATAATATAAAACCTTACCATTATCACTAGTCTTAACACCAACTACATTCATTTATCATCACCACACATATCCATAATCATTTTATCAATAAGTAAATTAATATTCATATTAATTTTCAATTTATTTTTAATATTATCAAGAACATAAATCTTATTAGAAACTGAAGAAATAGAATTAACTTTTGAAATACAATCTATATCATAAAGCCTATCACTAAAAAAATCAACACTATTCTTAGCAAAATACTTAATTATATCATAATAAAAACTTATCATAATTTCAATAGCAATTAAATTGTCTTCTCTATCCTTAAATTTATTATGCCATAAACTCTTAACAAAAATAAAAGTATCTAGTTTATTATTCTCAAGAAATTTAATAAATTCAATAACATTATAAATAAATTCAGAAATCTTATCATCAGAAAAGCTCAAATATTTAGAAGAATTAAATAAATATCTAAAATTATCCACACTAGAATCAGAAAAAAACTTTTTATTAAGTTTAATTACCTGACACCTAGAAATAATAGTGGGCAAAACCAAATTAATATTATCAACAATTAATATAGCAATAATATCATCTACAGGTTCCTCTAAAAACTTCAAAATAGAATTAGACGTTTGAATATTCATCTTTTCAGCAGATTTAACAATATATATTTTTCTTTTTCCCTCTATAGCTCTCTTATTAAATTCACGTTGTAAATCAATAATCTGATTTTTTTTTATCCAAAGACCATCAGGTTCAATACAAACAACATCAAGATAATTACCATCATCAATCCTTTTAACAATATTACTATCAAAAGAATCTCCACTATCAAATAAAACAATATCCTTAACAAAAGACATAACAATGTCAAAAACATCAGAATTACCATTAGAATCAAATAAATAAGCATGAGAAATTTTATTATTAATAATAGCATTATTTAACATATGATATAAAACAGGTTGTCCATCTTTATAAACCTCTAACATCAAATCACCCACCTAAAAACACAAAAGCGAAAAAACAGAAAAAACAATTACATAAGGAAATCCAAAAAAAGTAATCAAAAAAACATTAATAAAATTAAATGATATTATCATATTTACAGGATACATAATAACATTAAAAGCATAAATAAACAAAAAACTAAAAACCATCTTTTTAACAAATTTATTAACTATATAAAGCATAATATCACCAATAAAATATATGATAACAAAAAACTTATATGTCTTTTCTTCCCTCCAATGCAAATTCCAATGTCATAGAATCAATATACTCAATATCAGTACCAATAGGAACACCTGTAGCAATACGAGTAACCCTAACATCACACTTTTCCAATAACTTTTTAATATATTGCATAGTAGTTTCCCCTTCAACAGAAGGTTTTAAAGCTATAATAACTTCACTCACATTACCCTTTTTAATCCTATCAATCAAGCTATTAATATTAACATCATCAGGACCAATACCATCAAGAGGAGAAATCAAACCACCTAAAACGTGATACTTACCTTTATAAATATTAATTTTTTCAAACAAAGAAATATCCTTAGCCTTTTCAACTACAAAAATAATATTATCATTTCTTTCCTTATCTGAGCAAATATAACATACTTCATTATCAGTAATATTACCACAAATAACACAATTACCAATTTTATCCCTAATCTCAACAAGAGCTTCAGAAAAAGAAGTAAGTTTATCATTACTAAAACCAACTAAACAAAAAGCAAGTCTTTCAGCTGTTTTTTCACCAATACCAGGTAAATCCTTTAAACAGTCAATAACATTTTTAATACATTTAGGATACATATTACATTAAACCATTAAACATTTGACCATATTTGCCAAACTTTTCAGCCTTATCCTTTTCCATCTTATCAATTGCATTATTAATAGCTATCAAAATCATATCCTCCAACATTTCCTTATCATCAGAAGATATACCATCCATTTCAATATTCAAAGAAATAAGTTTTCCTTTACCACTAACAATAGCACTAACGAGTTGTGATTTACCCTCATAATTCTTAGATTCCAACTCACTTTGTGCCTTTTCAATATCCTTTTGCATTTTTTTTGCTTGCATCATTAAATTCTGCATATTCATATAAAATCATTCCTTTCTATTTATATTCTATTATATCCTCACCAACTAAACTAATCAAGTCATTAACAACTTCATTGTTATCAACAGTATTAATAACATCTTTATCACAAGTATCAGATTTAATAATAGAATACTTCATACCATTTTTCAAATTATCAATATATTTAGATTTTTCCTCATTCCATCTCTTAGTCGAAATAGCTACTACAGCAAAATCAAAATTAAATATATTTTTTAAAAATTTTTCAATTTCATCAATATTCTCATTAAATCTATCAACAATAGACAACATTTCATTAGAAAAAATAATATAACCATCTGAAGCAACAACCGGAATAAAATCCTTAAGTAACCCAGAAACAATAGAATAATTATCATTTAATATATAATCATCAATCATAGATAACTTATTTTTTATATTATTCAAAACATCCTTTGAAGCAGTAGCCAAAGCATTATTAATTCTTACATTTATTTCCTTATCACTTAACTTATTTTTTATTTCCCGGGAAATATTTTTTTTCAAATCAATAAAGTTATCATTACTATTATTTATATTTTCATTAATTTTTATAATATTATTTTCAAAACCAGTATTACCAACATTAATATTCACTATTTCATCAGAAAATTTAAGAATTAAAGTCATAAATATAATACTACCATGAGTAGACAATCTTACAGAAGTTTGTATATCATTCAATTTTTCAATCAATTTATAAAGTAAACTATCATTATATATTTTATAAAATTGTTCATTATTATTTTGATTATTTTTA
>CAVCHK010000048.1:0-5627 GCA_963601985.1 Paludibacteraceae bacterium | reverse complement strand
AATAGCAAGTTTAATAGTATTAGCAATTAAGAAAGCAGTAACAAGTACCAATGCAGCAACCGCTACAATACAAATCTTTCTAACAACATTAAATACAACTATCATTTGATGAACAATATCCTCACCATAATTAATATTATTAATTTTATCTTTAGTAAAAGATAAATTATTAACCTCTTTAACAGTATTATCAATATCTTCAATTTCCTTTACCTTAAACATATAACTATCAAGTAAAGGATTAGTCTCCTCAGTCCATCTATCTACAGTAGTAGCAAATATATCATTACCATTTTTAAGTTCAAGAGCACTATCAGCCTTAGACTTGAATACAATAGAACTATTATCTATATTATCAATACTCTCTAACTCTTCTTTAATCTTACTAACATCATCACTAGTAGTATCACTCTTAAGAAACATTACTACCGTAACATCTTTTCTAATAGATTCCGAAAAATTCTCAACATTCATAGATAACAGCAAACTAAATGCCACCACTATCAAAGTTATAGTAATACAAGATATTGACGCAAGAGATAACGAAAAATTCCTAAAAACCCCATGAAAAGCATCCCTAAAATACCTATTAATAGTTCTAAACCCTCTCATTTCTATAACTTCCCTTCTCTATATCACGAGCAAGTTTACCATGATCTAACATTACAACTCTTTTTTTCATTCTATCAACAATATCCTTATCATGCGTAGCCATTATAATAGTGGTACCCATAGCATTAATATTATCAAGAACTTTCATAATTTCCATAGAAGTATCCGGATCTAAGTTACCCGTAGGTTCATCACATATAAGAAGCTTAGGCTTATTAACAATAGCTCTAGCAATAACTACCCTTTGCTGTTCACCACCAGATAACTGATCAGGAAACTGTCTAACCTTATTTTTAAGACCTACTAAGTTAAGAACTTCCATTACCCTTTTATGAATTTCTTTCTTATCATATCCAAGAACTTCCATAGCAAAAGCCACATTTTCATAAACAGTAAGTTTAGGTAATAACTTAAAATCCTGAAAAACAACACCAAGTTTTCTTCTTAATATATAAACTTTTCTATTCTTAAGCTTAGCAACATCAATACCACCAATTATAATAGACCCCTTGTCCGGTTTCTCTTCTCTATATAACATCTTAATAAGTGTACTCTTACCACTACCACTAGCACCAATAACAAAAACAAATTCACCCTTCTTAATGCTAAGATTAAAATCATACAAAGCAACAGTACCAGTTTTATAAGTTTTTTGAACATTATTAACTCTAATTAATTCCACAATACTCCTCCATATCTGTAAATAATATTATAACATTATTTACATTTTTTTAAAACATGTATACATAAATTTACATAAATTTCCTACATCTTAGACACCGAATAACTATCAGTTATCAAAAAGAAAGCATTCTTATCAATTTCTTTAATGATATCCTTAAGCCAAGTATATTTAGTAGTAGGAATAACGCATAAAAGCACCTTTTTCTTCTTATCAGAATAACCACCCTTAGCATTAACAATAGTTACAGTATGATTAAGATTATTAATAATATAATCCTTAATTAAATTAGGCTTACTAGTAACAATATAAAAGGCCTTATTCCTAGATATACCAAGCATAACTCTATCCCCAATATAAGTAGAAATATAAATAGCAATAAGAGCATAAATACACTTATCAAGACCAAATATAAAAATACTAAACAAAATAATAAAACTATTACATATCAAACTAGCCTTACCAATAGATATCTTAAAACTATTTCTCATAAGATCATATAAAACAAAGAAACCACCCATACTATAGCCAGACTTCTTAACAAGACCAAACCCAAAACCATTAATAACAGAACCAATAAGAACCAAAAGAAACAAAGAAGTATTATCAAAATAAATATAATTATTAATAAAACTAACAAACTCCAAAAACAAAGGAAACAATATCGTACCAAGTATCGTCTTAGCCCCATAAGAAGTACCAAACAAAGCAAACCCTAAAGCCATAAGTAAAGAAGAAATAACAAGTACAAGTAAAGGAATAGGAATATCAATAAAATTATTAAGCAAAATAGCAAGACCAGTACTACCAGTAGAAACAACATTATTAGGAATATAAAATAAACCAATAGATATAGTATTAATAAAAAGCCCCACTATAAAATAACAAAAATTCTTATATACATTCTTATTTCTAATATTATTTAAAATATAATCATTAACATTACCCATTATAAATCACCATTATTACTAACTTCATAAGAATCACATACCAAGAAGAAAATATCCTTATCAATCTCATTCAAACCCTCTTTAACAATAAAATACTCTCTAGTAGGAACAACCGCTAGTAAAAGAGTCTCATTATCACTAGAATAACCACCTTCAGCATCAATTATCGTAGTACCAACACCATCCAAAGAAAGCAAAAAATCCCTAACCAAACCATCATTATTCTTATCAGTAACAATATAAAATACCTTACTCTTAGAAATACCAAGTAATACCTTATCCGTAAATACAGATATCAAATAAGATACAAGTATAGCATATAAAACAATATCCCAAGAGAATACTATTTTACCAATAATAACAATAATACCATTAACAATAAGACCAGCATTTCCCATAGATATCTTACCATACTTAGATATAATTTCTATAATAACATCAGTACCCCCAGTAGAAAAATCACTCTTATATATAAGTCCATAACCAATACCAGCAAAAACACCACCCATTATAGCAATAACAACAAGTTCAGTATCTCCTAAATCAATACGATTAGTAATAAAACTAGTAATCTCAACAAATATAGGATAAGATAAAGCTCCTACCAATTGATTCTTCATATTATCAAATCCAAGCACAAAATAAGCAAGTACCATTAAAAATATATTAGCAGATAAAATAAATATTGAAGGATTAACACCAAACTCATTAAGAACAATAGAAATACCACTAACACCAAAACAAACAATATCATATTTCAAAAAGAATAAATTAAAAGCAAAAGCCACAATCAAACAACCAGAAATAAGCATTAAATAACGCCTACCTATATTTTTACTTCTAACCCTCTGTTCAATACTATCAATTTTCTTTTTTCTAAAATAATCAAATATTCTCACACTTACACCAACCCTTTTTATTTACTAAATTTAATATTATACTCTATCATATCATCAATATTACCATCAAGAATATCACTAACATTACTACTCTCATAACCCGAATCATTATCCTTTACTAAAGTATAAGGACACATCACATAACTACGCTTAGCACTACCAAAACCATTAGTAAGTAACTCCCCACGAATAGCATTAAGATCATCACTCTGTTTATCAAGTAAAGCAAGATAAAGCTTATTTTTAAGAATCTCTAAAGCCTTCTCTTTATTCCTAATTTGACTTCTCTCATTTTGACAAGTGACCACAATACCAGTAGGAATATGTGTAATTCTAACAGCACTATCAGTAGTATTAACTCCTTGACCACCAGGCCCACTACTTCTATAAATATCTATTCTAAGATCCTTATCATCAATCTTAACATCAATATTCTTATTAATCTCAGGCATAACAAGTACAGAAGCAAAAGAAGTATGTCTCCTCTTATTAGAATCAAACGGACTAATTCTAACAAGTCTATGAATACCATTTTCATATTTTAAACAACCATAAGCATTAAGACCATTAATTTGAAACATACAAGACTTAATACCAGCCTCATCTCCATCTTGCTTATCTAGTAAAATAAAACCATATCCATTCTTATCAGCATATCTACTATACATCCTAAAAAGCATATTAGCCCAATCACAAGACTCAGTACCACCAGCCCCAGCATGAATCTCAATAATAGCATTAAGGCTATCATATTCACCACTTAAATAAGTCTGAACCTCAAGACTATCAACCTCTACCTTAATAGCATTATACTCATCCAAAACAAGAAGATAAAAATCATCATCATAAGAAATATCATCATCCAATATATTAATATTATCAGAAATCATCTTATCTAATTCATTAACACTAGAAATAACAGATTTAATATCATTAAGCTCTTTAACAAGACTATTAGCCCTATCAGAATCATTCCAAAAAGAACTATCAAGCATTAACTCTTCTATCTCCTCCACTCTCTTAATCTTACTATCTAAGTCAAAGAGACCTCCTAATATCTAAAAGTCTATCATAAAGATTCTTATATTCCCTTTTAAGTTCAAACATTTCCATAAAATTCACCTACTATAAGTATACATTAAATATCAAAAAAAAGAAAGAAAAATTACAAAATTATTGACATAAATAATACTATAGTGATAATATAAAAATATAAAATAAAGGAGAAAGATATGAATAAAAATAAATATATAACACTAATAATTACCATTATAATATTTATAACAATTATTACGATAATACTACTAAATAGTAATAACAAAACAAACTGGATAGAAAAAGTAAAAACATCAGATACATATCAAATAAACATAAGTAACTGTAATAGCAAAGAAGTAACACTACCAAATGAAACAATAGATGAAATAGAAAAAAAACTAAATAATATATCAGATAACGGACCATGGACTGGAGATAATAACAAATGCTATACCAAAGTAACAATCTCATATGAAACAGATAACAAAATAGAATACATAACAATAAAAATAATTGATGAAACATCCTTTGTATTATCCACAAATGATAGTGATAGATATTACACAAATTCAAAAGAATTAAATACATATATAAACAATCTACTAAATAAATACTAAAAAAATATAACCAAAAGTTATATTTTTTTACATCTCTCTCTTATACATATCAACATACTCACTAAACTTCTTAAGAGCCAAAGTAACTACTTCACCATCAGTAAGATCGACACCAGCAACTTTAAGAGACTCTAAAGGAGACAACTTAGAACCGCATTTCAAAAACTCGATATAATTACATACAGCACCATCTTTTTTATTAAGAATATCATCTACAATTTTACTAGCGGCACTAAGTCCTGTAGCATATTTATAAACATAAAAATCATAGTAGAAATGTGGTATTCTTTCCCATTCATACCTAATCTCATCATCAATATAAACATTATCACCAAAATAAAATTTATTAAGATCATAATACATATTAGATAATCTCTCACTAGTCAAAGCACCATCATCATCTATAATTTTAGATATATCCCTTTCAAACTCTGCAAACATAGTTTGTCTATATATAGTAGCCTTGTATAATTCCATTAAATTATTCAAAATAAATAATCTCTCTTCCTTACAACCACTATTTTCAAGCATATAATGACTAAGAAGTAACTCATTAACTGTTGATGCAACTTCAGCTACAAAAATACGATACTCACTATTTTGAAACTCATTATAACTCCTAGAATAATAACTATGCATAGAATGCCCCATTTCATGAATCAAAGTAGACATATCATTATACTTATTCTGATAATTAAGAAGTATATAAGGATCAGTATCATAGCTACCACCAGAATAACCACCAGTTCTCTTATTTTTAGTAGGATAAACATCAATTATTCTACTATCCAAATATTCACGTGTCTTATTTACATATTCATCTCCAAAT
>CAVCHK010000047.1:3581-8991 GCA_963601985.1 Paludibacteraceae bacterium | reverse complement strand
GGTGTGAGAGGGAAAAGCATTCATTATTTTAATGAAAAGTTTTCTCTACTCGATTTGTATTTACGGGGATTCGTTACTTTTTATTTTTATAAATTGATACTTTCAACTACCAACTAACTACCAAAATCTACTTTTATAGATTCAGTACAAGTTAGTTTATTTATGGTATCTACGACATCATAAAGTTTATCTTTGTGTGCATGAGTATAAGTGTCTAAAGTTTCCTCGATTGAAGCATGACCTAAGAAATCAGATACAACTGCAATATTAGTGTTGTTATTAATTAATAGAGATGCACAACTATGCCTAAAGTCGTGTAATTTTATTCTCTTAATATTAGCCTTTTTAGCAATTTCAATGTTTGTGTGTCGCATTTTATAGAATGTGATAGGAAGATAATTTCCAAACACAAACCATTCATCATTAAATTCAGCAAATTGTTTTTGTTCTTCGTATAATTTCTTAAGATCATTAAATAATACATTAACAATAGGTAATATCCTGTTGCTTTTTTTAGTTTTTGGTTGTACTAATTCATAATTTGTACAAGTTTCGGAACCATGTGTTACAGCCTGTTTTGTAATAGATACTAATTGATTATTCCAATTAATATCTTTCCATTGTAAGCCTCTAGTTTCACCTCTACGAAGTCCAAGATAAAATAAAGTTTCATACATACATTTAATTTGCAAGTTAGGAGCTTCTGAAATAAATTGATTAAACTCTTCTAAAGTATAAAAATCCATTTCTTTCTTTAAATCAGATGCTGTAGTAAAACTTTCCATTCTGCTATAGAACTTACTCATATTGAAGCCATAAGTCTTAGTTGCCCAATTAATTACAATTTTTAAGAATTTTTGAATTTCATTTTTGTAACTATTTGAACAATCTACTTTCATCATTTCAGCTCTCCACCTTTGATAATGAGTAGCATCCATATCTTTTAATTTAACTTTATCAAACATTCCAATATATTTAATTCTATCTCGGTAAGTTTTTAAAGTTGACCACCTAACAATATCTTTTTGAACTTCATAATATTTTGTATACAATTCTTTGAAGGTCATATTCATATCTCCTTCAAATACTTCAGACATTTTTAAATATTCTTTTTCAGCACGTTTTGCTTCTGCTTCAGTTTTATATGCTTTGGAAAACTTTTTGTGTTTCTTACCATCTAAACCAGTTTCCCAAATATACCATATATATTTACGACCATCTTTGGTTCATTTGCTTTCTTCTAATAGTCTAACTGCCATTTTTCATTCCTCCTTCGCTTAAATTAGACTATTCACGCACTTCAATTGGTAGTTTATCATATTTAACTGATTTATCCAACTGAAGTGTGATAGTTTTATCTTTCTATTTCATAATCATCTTTATTTTTGTGGCTTTTACTATAATAACCATAGTTAATAGCATCAGCTATATCTTCATATTCTTCTAATCTATCTTTAGGCTTATCTCTACCTAAAACCTTATCTAGTGCTTTACATATCTTTTTAAGTAGAGATTCCCATTTATCAACTTCAGTTTCTAATTTAGTCTTTAAACTTTCTATATTATTACTTAATATATTAACTAAATCATTTAATCTACCAATTTCTTGTTTTTGTTCCTTAATAATTTCATTTCTTTTTAAGAGTTCATTATTGTTTTTAAAAGTTTTATTTTCTTCAGTAAGTTTATTAATTTCAATATCCTTATTAGCATTATCAGTGTTTAAAATAATAATTTTATGCTGTAAGCCTTTTGTATATTTAATTATTCTAAAAACATCTTCTTCTTTATAGCCACCAATTTTTCTTTTAGTAGGATTTAATACATTACTATAATCACTATTGTATTCAAGATTTTTAAGCCCATTTTTGGAGTTTTCAATAACTTTTAAGGTATTTTCCTTTTCTTGGTTTAATTCTTCTAATTCGGCTTTTTTCTCGGCAATATCGTAATCTAATTTTGATTGATTCTCTTTGTTTGCTCCAACATCACCACGATAGAGATTAAAACCTTTTTCAATAATAAACTTATTAAAGTCATTTTGCATTTGATGAAAAGATAGTTTACCACCTTTATCTTTCCAAAACTGATCACAGTTTAGAAATTTACCATTTACTTCTTCATAAACAATTTTACCTTTATCATCACGAAGTAGTTTAGGAACATTAGAAGTAGTACCATCTTTCTTTTTTATTTCTTCTTTAAGAACATTACCATTTGCATCTTTTACAAAGCATTTTCTTTTAACTTTGCTAACAACAGGAACAAAATAAGCTTGTAGGTGAGGAGTATCTTCAGCATAATGAATTTGTGCTAATAAAATATTTTCTTTACCTACATATTCTTTTAAAAACTCCATACAAGAGTCAAAAAAGTAACTTACAGCATTTGGTATATCTTCTTTAGATTTAATATCAGGAATCATTACAGCTTGTCCTTTTTTTTCTCCTGTATGATAAGTCCTACCACTATTTTTAAATTTCATTCCAAGTGATTGAAAGAATTCAGGACCACTTGTAAATGTTACACCATTTAAAAGATTAGTGTTAGGTCTATTTAGATATTCTATATTTCTTGTTTTTAAATTATTCTTAACTTCTTGATATAAATTATTTTGAGTTAGTGATACATATTCAACATTAAATATAGTTCTATCTTTATCATAATTACCTGTACCTTTTCTATCAGTCATTTCAACACCAATATTATAAAGATCGGCTTTTTTATATTGGGTTACCACTCGTACTACTTGTTTTCCATCATACAATATTTAATTCTCCTTTCTTTGTTTTTGTAGTAAGGTCATTTATGACCTATCTCACTAGGGCATAACCCAATCGTGAGTTTAAGGATTTCATCCTTAAAAATCCCTAATAATCACTATCGCCACTTTCATTACTTCGTAACAAAACGTGCCTCGTTCTTATTTATAGAAGATGATTATTCATCATCTTCAAGTATAGGTTCTTCATATACACAATGATATTTTCTTTCACTACTAGTTCTAGACTTTGTTATATGAAGACCTTCTTTTTCTAGTAAATCGATATTTGAATTTAACATTCTTCCAAAGCGTAATGCAGTTGTTTTTAATTTAGCATCATGAATAATACTAGTAGAAGTAAATTCAAAATCTTTTTTATATGATGCATACTTGATGAAGAAAATTAAATTCTCATCAAGTTCATCATCTTCAATTGGATTACTTATTTTAAAAGTTTGATTTTCATTTCTTTTTAAATCGATATCAAAACCAGGAAAATCTCTATTAATTACTTTCATAGTTAAATGATTATGGTCATTTCTATTTTCAAACAAAGTGATTTTTCCATCTATACAGGCATCAAAAGCTGTACTACCTAATGTTTCATTTCTTTTGTTTAAGTGATGAGTAAATAGAATAGTGATATTATATTTCTCACATAAATCTCTTAGTTTAGGCATTAACTTTTGAGCAATATCCTGAAAATCGTTAATATCATAAGAGATTCCTAAATCCATATCTTTAAGCATATCTATTATTACTAATTTATTAGTCTTTTTATCATCAGCAAAATTAGCAATTTCGTATTCGTGATCAAATATACTTATAGTAGGTTTTCCATCTCTATCTATAATAAATAATGAGTTAGTTTTTGGAGTTAGTTCTAGAGTTTTATATCGGTCCTGCAATTGACCAAAATCAGACTCTGTGCTAATATATAATACAGGTGAAAGAGTTACTTTGTGTCCTAGAAATGGTAATCCATTTGTAAGGCAGTAGGAAAGTTGCAGTGCCAACATAGACTTTCCTACTTTAGGTTTTGATACAAGTAAATAAACACCTTTAGACCTCATTAGTCCTTCGACAATGATGTCTTTTTTTGTACTTGTATCTATCTCTTCAATTAGCTTCATACATTATCACGTTCCTTTCTTTACTCTAGATTCTAAATAACTTATATTAATATCTAAATAATCTACTACTTCTTTCATAGGTACTACATGCTTTGGAATCATATAACCTTGTTTAGTTAGCTTATCTTTAATTGTTCTTTTAATCTTAAGTGCAGAATTTCTACCAACTTGGCTAATCTTCATTAAATCTTCTAAATTGCACCATTGTTTTGATACGATTTCTAAAGTTTCCTCAGCAGTCATTTCATCTCTCCTTTCTTTTTAATTTTAATAATACAACTGATACTACAAACAATTAATTTCATCACCTCCGACTCATACTGTAAGGTTATCCTTACAATTCTATTATCTAATAAATAAACTTTATTGTCAAGAAAAACTAACAAAATTGTTGTGAAAAACTTACAAAGTGTGTTATAATGTATTTGGGATTAATTTATATCCTAATAAATGAAGGAGTATTTATATGGATAAAGAAATTACTTTAAAAGCTTTAATTGAAGGTGGAAGAGATATAAAGAACTTTTCTCAAAGAGAACTTGCTAGAAGAATAGGATTAAGTAATACATCATTAAATGATCTTGAGAATGGGAAAGTTCAAAAGCCTGATATAGAAGTATTAAGAAAAATTGCTGAAGAATTAGATTTATCTTTAGAACAATTATTAAAAGCAGCAGGATATGGTCAATTTACAACTTTACTATCTACTGATGAATTTAAAAACAAATCATCTAGAGATTTAAAAAACATTATTAAAGAATGCAGAGTTTTTAAATATGATATTTTAGATTGGGACAGCAACAAACGAAATATAACAAGAAATGTAATGGCTAACTTAGAACGAATTACACACAAATTAGAACTCATAAGAGATGATCGTGGAATAAATTACACATTAGATAATGCAATAGAAGATATTAACAAAGCAGTAGAAGAACTAAATGATGTAGTTAAGAAATATGACTATAGCAAATTGCCTAAAGACTTATAGAAAGAGAGATGAAATTTTATGACAGACAATGACAATAACGTAGAAAGTGTTTGCTTCAGAAAAATAGAATTTAATAACAGATATGTGATTACTACAAATGATATGGAAAATATTTTTATAAATGAAGAATTATTTAAATTACCTTTATATAAAAAAATAGAAGTAGCTAATAATACAAAAAATTATAAATTTTTCCCAAATGCTAATTTAAAAATTGAACTATATTGTAATGAATGTAAAAAAAGAAGAATATATACTTTTATGAATTCTAAACATGCATTTATAAATATGGCTCCAGGTTCTTCTCCGAATAATGTAAAAGATGAATTTCAAAAGTTAGATTTTTTCAGAATAATTGCACAAGCTGATTGTGGACATCAATTGATTGCTGATTTTAGAGTTATAGATGATAGTCATATTGAAAAAATTGGTCAATATCCTTCCATATATGACATGAATGAAGAAATAAATAATAAACAATTTTTAAAACTTTTAAGCAAAGAATATGCTGATTATTATAAA
>CAVCHK010000047.1:0-3571 GCA_963601985.1 Paludibacteraceae bacterium | reverse complement strand
ACTGCTTGCTCTTTATATAGTTTTAATTCTTGTATTGGTGCATTAACCTATCTTAGAAGAATATTTGAAAAATTATTAATAGATGTATTTAACGATAATAAAGATGAAATATCTATTGAATTTGATGAATATAAAAAATTAAGAATGGAAGATAAGATAAAAAAGATAAAAAATTATCTTCCAGACATTATGCAAGAACACGGATTTAATACTATTTATACTAAAATAAGTGATGGTATTCATAATTTAACTGAAGAAGAGTGCTATTCTATATTTCCAGTATTGAAACAAGGTATTGAAGAAATTTTAATTGAAAGACTAGAAAAACAAGATAAAGAAAAACGCAAAAAAGAATTATCTAATAAATTAAGTAATTTATAATGGAAGAAAGGTATGATATTTTATGTCTGATGAACAATATATTGATATAGCAATAGAAATAAGTAAAAATGCTAAATATCCTTATGGTGCAATTGTTGTTAAAGATAACGAAATAATTGGTAGAAGTGATGATAAAACTTTAATGGAAACAAGTATGTATTCTCATGCAGAATTAGAAGCAATAGAAAGTGCATCTAAAAATAAAAATCTATATGGAGATTTAAATGGTGCAACAATGTATGTGTCTTGTGAACCGTGTATGATGTGTATGGGTGCAATTTTGTATGAAGGATTTTCAAAAATTGTTTATGCTGCTACTTTACAAGATAGTAATGATAATTATTGCCCAAAAATGATAACTGATATAGATGTATTAGCAAAGTATTCAAAAGATAAAATTGAAGTAGTTAAAGAATTACATAGAGAACAAGCTGTTGAAGTATTAAAAATGAAAGGAGAAAATTAACATGAATGGTAAAATTGCATTAGTAACTGGCGGAACAAGTGGTATAGGTAAAGAAATAGTAAAAGAACTATTGGATAAAAATTGTAAAGTAATAACTTGTTATCACAATAATAAAACATTAGCTGAAGAAACTGAAAAAGAATTTAACAATAAAAACTTATTAGTAGTAAAATGTGATGTAAGCAATGAAGAAGAAGTTATCAGTATGTTTAATACAATAAAAAGTAAATATGGTAAAATTGATTATTTAGTTAATAATGCTGGAACTTTTATAGATAATTTAATTAAAGATTTTGCAATAACTGATTTTAAAAAAGTTTTAGATATTAATTTGCTTGGCAAAGTAATTTGTACTAAATATGCATATGAAATTATGAATAATAATGGTTCTATTGTGAATATATCTTCCCATTTAGGAGTCGTACCATGTACAGAATCTCCTGCTTATTGTGTAGCTGCTGCTGGAATAATAAATTTTACAAAAGCAACTGCACTAGAATATGCAGATAAAAAAATAAGAGCAAATAGTATATGTCCTGCATTTACTCCAACACCATTATCATTAAGAGGTTGGAAGCAAGAAGAAATAGATCAAAAATTAAAAGAGACTCCATTAGGAAGATTTGCAACTCCAGAAGATACTGCTAAACTATGTTTGTTCCTATTATCTGACGATGCTAGTTTTATTACTGGTGAGAACATTTGGATTAATGGTGGCAGATTATGAATAGACATTTTGCTGAACAATGGTTGAATAATTTAAAAGAATATTGGTTTAATAAAGATGTTGAAAGTGCTGTTTCTTTATTTACTAGGACAACTTATTATCAAGAAACACCTTTTATGAAACCCTATACAACTATAGAAGAAATTAATCAAGAATGGCAACACATTAAACACGAGAATATACAAAAAATAGAAATTAATTTATTAGCAATTGATGGTTGTACATTAATTGCACAATGGATTTTAAAACAAAACAACAAAGATTATGATGGAATTTATGAAATAAAGTTTAATGAATTAAATGAATGCATTTATTTTAAAAGTTGGGAAATGGTTAGATAAGAGGTGTAGAAATGAAAGTTTTAAGTTTAACTGAACCATATGCAACTTTAATTAAAAATGGTATTAAAACAATAGAAACTAGAAGCTGGAAAACTAATTACAGAGGAAAATTATATATTCAAGCTAGTTCAACTAAAATCCCAAAAGAATATAAAAATAATGAAGAGTTAATGAATTTAGTAGATATTAATTGTTTAAATTACGGAAATATAATTTGTTCCTGTGAATTAGTAGATTGTATTGAAATGACAGATGAATTTATAGAAAAAATAAAGAAAAATAAAAATGAATATATAACAGGTGTTTATGCTGTTGGGAGATATGCATGGATATTAAAAAATATAAAAATATTAGACAAACCAATTAAGGCTAAAGGTCATTTAGGTATTTGGAATTTGGAGGATGAATAACTATGGAATTAATACAAATAGTAGATAAAAATGGTAATTTTACTGGTGAAGTAATGGATAAGGAAGAAGCTCATGATAAAAATTTATTGCATAATGAAGTAGCAGCATTTATTATTAATGGCAAAGGACAAGTTTTACTTCAAAAAAGAAGTGTAAATAAAAGATTTAATCCAAACAAATGGGCATTATGTGCTGGACATGTTGATGCTTATGAAAGCTTAGAAAGTGCTATTTTAAGAGAGATAAAAGAAGAAATTGGTATTGATGTAAACCCTAATGAATTAATGTCTTTTGGCGAAAGAGAATTTACGATTAGAGATTTGAATTCACATATAACTTATTTTTATTATGTTAAATTAAATTTAAATGAAAAAGATTTTATTATTCAAGAGGAAGAATTATCAGAAGTAAAATGGTTTGATATAGATAAGGTAATAGAAATGATAAAATTGAAAGATGAATCCATTGTATTTAGAGAAGAAAGATTAAAACTTTTTGAACAATTAAAAAATGTATTATAGAGTTAAAACTATGGGGATTTATGATTAATCTTAGAATTAAACATTTAAAGAGAAAATGGTTTAAAAAATATAAGAAAAATATACTAAGTCAAGAAAAAGAATATTATACTAAGGATTTATCAGAAATATATGGATTTGATTCAAAACTAAGTTTATTTTGTATTACATTATATGATAGCGTTAACAATAATGAATTAAATAAACTCATTGAAAGGCTCTATAAGTTAAAGAAAAATAAGAATTTTGATGTAGACATTTCATACAGAAAGAAAAGAATAAAAAATCTAGATTATATAAGACCTGAATTTGATTCAACAGGGCATGGAAACATAGCAAAAATAAAATTATTAGATGATGATATGTTAAGTTGCATAGAGATGGCCTGGACACAAATTAATAATGATGAGGCAGTAGTTGAATATGTCTGTTATTTTAAGCGTTGCATAGATAATTTTAACACTATTCACAATTATTTTATTTCTAATTACAAACAATTAAAAAAAATAAAATATGCTAATTTTTATTTTAATATTGATTTTTTTAAAAATGATGACAACCAAAATATACAAGTTGAGTTAGAATACTTTAGAATTTTAATTCAAAATAAAATCAGCAAATTGTCATATTCACATTATTTAAATAAATATTTATTGCCAATAAAATATACTTATATATTTGATAAAAAAACTAAAAGTATTATGTCAAATATAAAGAAACCATTTTTG
>CAVCHK010000046.1:0-2423 GCA_963601985.1 Paludibacteraceae bacterium | reverse complement strand
ATATTATATAGCATATTTGATATTTTATCAATTATAATTAGTTAAATATAATCCTAGTTAACATTATTGAAAATAACACTAATTTTTATTAGTGTTATATTTTATTGCAAAATTATAGGCATCTTTTACCATATCTTCTATTTCATAAGTGCTAATAAAGCCTAGTTTTTCTTTTGCGTAGTTAGAGTTAGCATAACATGATGCTACATCGCCTTTTCTTCTTGGTGCTATTTTATATGGTACTTTTACTTTATTTACTTTTTCAAAAGCTTTTACTATTTCTAGTACACTATAGCCATGTCCTGTTCCTATATTAAAGGCATCTATTCCTTCATTTTTGAAAGTCCATTCTATTGCTTTTATATGTGCTTTAGCTAGATCTACTACATGAATATAATCTCTAACGCCTGTTCCATCTGGAGTGTCATAATCATTTCCATAAACTGATAATTCTTTTAATTCTCCGGTTGCTACTTTTGTGATATAAGGCATTAGGTTATTTGGAATATCATTTGGATTTTCTCCAATTAGACCTGATGGATGAGCCCCTATGGGATTAAAGTATCTAAGAAGTGCTACATTCCATTTATTATCTGATATGTGAAGATCGTTTAATATTTTTTCATTAACTATTTTTGTTTCTCCATATGGATTGGTAGCATGTTTTATTTCTAGATTTTCTATTATTGGTAATATTTCTGGTATTCCATATACGGTTGCACTAGATGAGAATACTATATTTTTTACATTATGTTTACTCATTGTTTCGCATAATGATAAGGTACTTACTATATTATTTCTATAATACATAAGTGGTTTTTCTACTGATTCTCCTACTGCTTTATAACCGGCAAAATGGATAGCAGCACTTATATCATGATTTGTGAATATTTCTTCTAATAATTCTTTATCACATACATCACCTTTATAGAATGTGAAATCTTTTTTTGTTATTTTTTTTATTTTGTCTACTACTTCTATTTTTGAGTTATATAAGTTATCTATTACTACTACTTCATATCCAGAATTTAACAGTTCTACTGTGGTATGGCTACCTATATAACCAGTACCTCCTGTTACTAATATTTTCATAACTTCTCCTTATCAATATTATTTTGATTTAGTATTAGTCTTTTTCTTTATAATTATTTCATCTGTTTCTACTTCTTTGTTTTTGTTTTCATCTATATTAAGCTTTTTATCTATTTTTTTCTTTGCTTTTTTCCAATAGATACCAATAAATGTTCCTACTGCTATGGCTACTCCTGCTAATGCTTGAATAGCGTAGGTCATAACAGATGGATCAATATAGGCACTTGCTTGGGTACTGAATAATAGCATAAAATTAAAAGTAAAATATATTATAGCAAATATTTTTAATATTTTATTTTTCATTTTTACCTCTCCTTTCATCAATTTTTTCTTTTACGGCATTTATTATATATTCTCCTCCAACTTCAGAACTTTTTCCTAGATTGTATACATTGCTTTTTAATAGTTTTTCTATATTCTCTTTATATTTATTTTCATTTTTTATCATTATTTTTAATACAGAATTGATTGTTTTTATATTATCTACTTTTATTACCTCTCCTATTATATCTCTACACCATATATTAAATGGTTCTACTTTTATTTTTTTGTACTCTGGATTCATTACTTTCATTGGAGTATCAATGAATACAACTGGTCTTTTTGTAGTAAATGCATATTCATAGGCTATACCAGACCAATCTGTAATCATTATATCTGCATTGAAGATTGTATCATTGGATGAGAAGTCTGTTTGAATTTCAATGTTGGTATTATCTTTGAAATCTTCTTTCATTTGTTCAAATTTTTCTTTCATATGTCTTACATGTTGTGGATGAGGTCTTACTATTATTTTATAGTTTGTTGATTTTAAATTTTCTAACAATTCATCTAAACATGAATCAACGATGTTATCTTTTTGCCATGATGGTGCTATTAGAATGGTTTTTTGTTTTATTTCTTTTGATTTTTCTTTATAATTAGCTATCATATCATCAAGTAATGTATAGCCCCACTTTACTATTTTTCTATTATTTAAGTTATATAGTTTATTTGTTTCTACCATTTCATCATTTTGATGCTTACCTGTTACAAATACTGTATCATATGCATTAGTGGAAGCTGTTCTCATTGTCATATTTATACTATCCATACCATGTGGTATGTATATATAATTTATATCGCTTCTTACATAACTTCTTTTTATATGATATGTTTCTAAATCTGGCATAGTCATAACTACAACATCTGCATCCATTTTCATCATTAATGTTATTAATTTTTTCTCTTCTATATAATATGCTTTTATTTGGGAATTTTCTTTTTCTAAGCTAAATATATTGTCATTATAATCACTAGTAATATAATGAATTATTATATTTGTATTATCT
>CAVCHK010000045.1:0-5918 GCA_963601985.1 Paludibacteraceae bacterium | reverse complement strand
GCATTATATTATTAAGTAGTTAAACATTATCATTTTTCTAATTACCATCTGGAGCTTTATTATTTTGTGTTTTTGCTACCTTTAACATTTATTTTTGATTGAATTATACTATTTTTATAAATTTCTTTTTTTCGAAACTTATCAATTTACTAATTTTCTTACCTAACATTATAGCACGGATAGTGTCTTTTAATATATTTTTGGATTTTATTTAACATTTGTTTTAAATTTTATTTTAAAATAATTATTTTTGTGGTAGAATAGATAATAGGTAGGAGGATGATAGAAGGTGGATAGTGTTTATATGGTTGTTATATCTGCGATAATACTTTCTATTATACTTATTGTTATTACTATTACTGTTATTAAGGGTAAGCAGAATAAGAAATATAAAAGGGAAATTGAACAGTTAGATATAGAGAAGAATAGTTTACTTGGTGTATCTGTACTTAGTGAAATTACTAAGGTTAAGGAACTTATTAAGACGGATAATTTGAAGGATAAGCTTAATGATTGGGATAATACTTTTAAACTTATTAGGGATGAGAAGATACCTGAACTTACTGATTCTATATCTGATGCTGATTTTTTGATTGATAGAAAAGATTATAGACAGGCTATTAAGAAAATAGCGGATATTGAACTTGAACTTAGGCTTCTTAAGAATAAGATGGATATTTTGCTTGATGAGGTTAAGGTTATTACTAATTCTGAGGAGAGAAATAGGACTTTAATTACTAAACTTAAGATTGTTTATAGGGAACTTGAGAGTAAGTTTGATAGGTCTAGGAAGGAGTATGGGGATATTGCTCCTTATTTAGAAGAGGAGTTTGATAATACTAATAAGTTATTTGTAGAATTTGAGAGGGCTATGGATAATAATGATTATGTATCGGTAGAGAAAAGAATTAATTTATTAGATGATAAGATTAATGCTTTGGATAAACTTCTTAATGATGTTCCTACAATTGTTCTTATGGCTAGTGTGATGGTTCCTAATAAGATAGAGGAGGCTTCTACGTATTATTATCGTATGAAGAGAGATGGTTATCCTCTTGATTATTTGAATGTTGAATATAATATTAAGGAAATTAAAGATAAGATTAATAGTATTATGGTTAATTTAAAGAAGTTAGAAATTGGGGATTCTATTATTGAACTTAAGACATTTATTGAGTATTTTAATGGTTTATATAATGATTTTGATAAAGAGAAGGAATGTAAGGATGTTTTTAAACAGAATATTAAAACTCTTGGTTTTAATATTGAAAATATAAATAAAGTTGTTAGGGATATTTATCTTCAGATAGATGATATTAAGTATAATTATAATTTGTCTGATGAGGATATTAATAAGTTTAGTTTGCTTAATAAGAATTTAGAGAAAATTAATAAGGACTATAAGATTTTAGTTGATCAGGGTAAGATGAAGACATTTGCTTATTCTAGGCTTGTTGATGAACTTGATGGGTTATCTCTTAAGTTATCTAGACTTCAGGATGATTTGGATTATCAACTTAGATCTATTACTAGTATGAAAGATGATGAGTCAAGGGCTAGAGAACAACTTGCTACGATAGAGGATTTGCTTAAGAAGAGTAAAAGTCGTCTTAAGGGGTATAAGATACCTGTTATTCCTAGTAGTTATTATATTGAACTTAATGAGGCTTCTGATGCTATTAGGGAGATTGTTCGGGAACTGGATAAAAAACCTATTGTTATTAAAATTTTGAATATTAGGGTAGATACTGCTAGGGATTTGGTATTTAAGATTTATAATAAGACTAATGATATGATTAAACTTGCTCTTAGTGCTGAAGAGATGATTGTATATGGTAATAGGTATAGGAGTTCTTATGAGGAAATTGATATTGCTCTTAGTAAGGCTGAGGAGTTGTTTAGACGTGGTAAGTATAAGGAATCTTTAGAACTTTCTAAAAAGAGTTTATCTTTTATTGATAAAAATATTGTATAAATGAGGTAATAATTATTGCAATTTGTGGTATTTTATGGTATCCTAATTGTAGATTATAAGAATAAGGAGGAAGAAGATGCAATTTAAAGCAGTAGTGGATTTTCTATTAGAATATTATATTTGGGTTTTGGCTATTTTAATTATTTTACTTATTACGGTTATTGGGTTTTTAGCGGATGCTAAAAATAAGCGTAAAAAGAGAAAACAGAGTATGGGTGATTCTGGTATGGATGGTAATATGCAATATAATAATATGAATGAGATGGAGATGAATAATAATATGAATGTTAATTCTGATATGGGTATGGATAATAATATGAATGTTAATCCTAGTATGGGAATGGATAATAATATGAATGTTAATCCTAATATGGGAATGAATAATAATATGAATGTTAATCCTAATATGGGTATGGATAATAATATGAATGTTAATCCTAGTATGGGTATGGATAATAATATGAATGTTAATCCTAGTATGGGAATGGATAATAATATGAATGTTAATCCTAATATGGGAATGAATAATAATATGAATGTTAATCCTAATATGGGTATGGATAATAATATGAATGTTAATCCTAGTATGGGTATGGATAATAATATGAATGTTAATCCTAGTATGGGAATGGATAATAATATGAATGTTAATCCTAGTATGAATATGAATGGTGGTATGAATAATAATTCTAATATGAATATGTCTGATAGTAATATTAGTCCTAATAATGGTAGTAGTGAGGCTTTCTTTATTCCTGCATCTGAACAGACTCCTAAAATTGAACCTAGGGAAGTTGTGATTCCTAATGTTAATAATAGTATTCCTAGTCCTGTAACTCCGCCTACGGCAGTAGTGGATACTCCTATGGGAAATGTTAATGGTAATATGGTTAATAATGGTATTCCTATGAATAATCAGATGAATAGTCAAGTTAATTCTTTTGCTCCTAATATGGGTTATACTTCTAATAATCAAATGGGTATGAATGATAACTTTACTAATTCTACTTCAGTAGGATTAAATACTAATGTAAATGGGTTTGATGGTAATTATAATATGAATAATCAGGCTAATGGTATGGTTAATAATATGCAGGCTAATGTTAATATGGGGCCTAGTCCAGTTAATAATCCTCTTAATCAGAATGTTAATATGACTCCTAATTTTGTTACTGGGAATGATGCTAATTCACTTAATAATAATAATTTTAGTAATTGGCAAGGATAATTTAGGTGTTATACCTAAATTTTTTCTCTTAGAAGGGATAGTGAATATATGAATAATAATACTAATAATGATAGTAATAGTAATAGTAATGTTAATACTTATAAGGCTTCTAGTAATATGAATACTTTTATTGATAGTCCTAATGCTAATTTTAATCCTATGATGGATGTTAATATTCAGAATACTAGTACTAATCTTAATAATGAATTAAATGTAAGTAATGATAATTCTTCTAGTGATAATGTTAGTACTATGCATGATGGTTTAGTTACTAGGACTTATGTTAGTAGTGATAATAGTAAGCCTAAAAAAAAGACCGTAAAGATTAATCTTGGTACGGAATTTAAAATTGCTCTTTTAATAGTGGTTGTTTTACTTGTGTTTATTTTGTTGCTTCCTTATTTTGAGAGTATGTTTAGAGGTTATTAATATTAGATAGTGATATTATTTTGTTAAAGTCATCGTCTATTGCCATTATATTTTTATGTGTTTTATGACATTTATTACAGCTATAAATTATTTTATAGCTGTTTTTGAATTTTTCTATGCCTATTGGTTTCATTAGTCCTTTGCAGGGATTTTGTCTATCTCCTGGGTTTATATCTAAGTGTTTTGAGTATAGGCAATATGGGCAATGATCTCTTGCTGTATAACCTAGTATATTTACTTCTTTTAGGCAATTTTCACATATAAATTTTTCATCAATCATATTAAATCTTTTCATAATATATATTCTATCATATAATTGTGAAAATTAAAATATTCTTTTAGTAATATGGATATGGTCTTTGATAATAATATGGGGGATAGTTATTATATATTGGATATGGATATGGATATGGTCTTTGATAGAAGGCTGGTGCTAGTAGTCCTCCGGTTATTCCTCCTAGGACAAATGGGGCTAAGAAACCTCTGTTATTTGTATTATTAATCATTTGATTTCTATACATATTGTTATACATAGTTTATTCTCCTTTCAATATATTATATTGTAATAGTTAAATACTGTGAAAAGTACTTTATTTATTTCTTTTTTTTTGGTACAATATATTTACTGGAGGAGATTTTATGGAAGAAGTTTTGTTTAAGAGTGATGATTTGTTTATTATGAATTTGATTAATTATTTTATTACGGAAAAGAATTATAGTCCTATGATTATTCATGGTATATCTGATGAGATATGGCTTGAGAATTTGAATAGTGATTATAAGATTGTTAGGATTGTTAATCATCATATTCATAATAAAGAACAATTTGATTTTGATAAATTTAGACTTAGTAAAATTGTTGGGCAGGTTAAGAAGAGAACATTTTCTTTTAAAGTTAATGTTTTGAGTATTTATACTGATATTGAAGATGATAATTTACTTACGGATAATGATGTACATGTTACTAAAGAGGGGGATATTGTTAATTCTAAGCTTTCTTTTGTTTTTCCTGATATTATAGAGAAAACTAAGAGAGAAGAAGATGGTATTGAGTATATAATTAAGGTTAGTGATAGTATTAATAAGAGTAATGAGATTAGGAATAAGAAGGCTGAGAAGTTATTTAGTTTTAAGATGCCTGTTATTACTGATATTTTGATTTTTATTTGTGTTTTGGTATTTATTTGTATGTATATATTTGGTAATGGTAGTTATGATAGTGATACTTTGATTAAGTTTGGGGCTAATATTGATACTTATACTAAGAATGGGGATTATTATAGGCTTATTACTTGTATGTTTTTACATATTGGGATTTTACATCTTATTTGTAATATGTATTCTTTATATATTATTGGTAATGTTGTTGAGAATTTTTTTGGTAAATGGAAGTATTTGATTATTTATTTTATTAGTGGTATTAGTGGTAGTATTTTGTCTATGGCTTTTAGTCATAATACTATTTTAGCGGGTGCTTCAGGTGCTATATTTGGTCTTTTAGGGGCTCTTCTGTATTTTGGGTATTATTATCGTGCTTATTTAGGTAGTGCTGGTAAGAGTACTATTATTCAGGTTATTTTTATTAATTTACTTATTGGTTTTATGGTTCCTGGTATTAGTAATGCTGCTCATATTGGTGGATTAGTTGGGGGTGTGTTATCTTCAATGATGGTAGGTGTTTATGATAAGTCTTCTAAGATAGATAGGATTAATGGTTTAATTCTTACTGTTATTTATCTTTGTTTTATTAGTTATTTGGCTTTTATGTGATTATATTTTATGTTTTAAAGGGGTAAATCCTCTTTTTTTGATTGATAAATATTATTTTATGTAGTATAATTTAGTTATGATATGTGAAAGGATGTTTGACATGGATAATATTGGTATGAAATTAAATAGTGAAGAAGAGGAGGCTCTTAAGTTTTTCTCTCTTGATAGGAATTTTAATTTAAAGGGTCTTGATAAGGCTTATAATTATATTAATGATAATAAGTATATTATGGCTATGAAGAATGATTCTTTATCTATTAGTGATATTGAGAAGTATATGAATAAATATTATCAGGTACTTAAGTTTTATTTAGTTAAGTGTAGTTATTATGATTTAATGGTTAATTGGTATTTTGATGGTATTTCTAAGGATAAGGGTTTATCTAATTATACAATTAGTTTTAATAATAGTAATGCTTATTTACTTAGTAATAGTAGTACTATTAATGATTCTTTTTTGATGCTTGATCTTTTGTATAAACGTTTAGGTTCTTTTAGTAGTGCTATTTCTTTGTG
>CAVCHK010000044.1:0-15090 GCA_963601985.1 Paludibacteraceae bacterium | reverse complement strand
CATTTTTACATAAAATTGATTTTAAATTATGTAACATTTTCATAAAAAAATCACATTTTTGTTAGAAAAGTAGAAAAAGTAGTTGTATTTTGCGTGAAAGTGTGATATCATTATCGGTGCGAGACATATTATTATGTTAGTAAGTGGAAGGCGGACTGCTGATAGGACCACACGCGAAAAAGAAATTTTAATATAATAGGAGGTGTTTTTCGTGGCTAAGAAAGAAGTTACTAAAATAATTAAATTACAAATTCCAGCAGGAAAAGCAACACCAGCTCCTCCAGTAGGAACTGTACTTGGACCTGCAGGTATTAATTTACAGGAATTTTGTACTAAATTTAATGATGCGTCTAGAGATAAGATGGGAGATATACTACCAGTTGAGATTACTATTTATGATGATAGAAGTTTTGACTTTGTACTTAAAACTCCACCTTGTGCATTCTTGCTTAAGAAGGCTCTTGGTATTAAGTCTGGATCTAGTAAGGGTGAAGTTGTTGCAACTTTATCTAAGGATAAGCTTAGGGAGATTGCTGAGACTAAGTTACCCGATTTGAATGCTTATACAGTAGAAGAGGCTATGAAAATAGTTGAAGGTACTGCCCGTAATATGGGAATTAAAGTTGAAGATTAATTATAATATGTCATATAGGTTTTATACCTATGTGGAAGGATAGGATAGTCCGCTATTACCACATAAGGAGGGAAGACGAATGAAAAGAAGTAAGAGATATGTTTCTAATTTAGAAAAAGTTGAGAAGAATAAGGTATATTCTGCATTGGAAGCTGTTAAATTAGTTAAAGAGACTTCTAATACTAAGTTTGATTCTACTGTTGAAGTTGCTATGAATTTAAACTTAGATACTAAAAAGAATGATCAACAATTAAGAGGAGCAGTTGTTTTACCTAATGGTACTGGTAAGACTAAAAAAATATTAGTTCTTGCTAAAGGTGATCAAGCTAAGGCTGCTAAGGAGGCTGGTGCTGACTTTGTTGGAGATGTTGATATGATACAAAAGATTGAGAAGGAATCTTGGTTTGATTATGATGTTATCATTGCTACTCCAGAAATGATGCCACTTCTTGGTAAAATTGGTAAGTTACTTGGACCTAAGGGTTTGATGCCGAATCCTAAAACTGGTACTGTAACTGTTGATACTGCTAAGGCTATAGAAGAAACTAAAAAAGGTAAAGTTAATTATAGAACTGATAGTTTAGGAAATGTTCATGGAATTATTGGTAAAGTTAGCTTCGATGATGATAAATTAGTAGAAAATCTTAAAGCTTTTTATGAGGCTATAATGAAAGTTAAGCCTGCTACAGTAAAGGGTGCTTATGTTAAGAATGTTAGTGTTTCTTCAACAATGGGACCTGGTGTTAAAGTTGATGTAAATTCATTTGACAAATAATTTTATTTGATATATAATAAGTTTGTTTGAAAGAAATATTATGCCAAAGACAGTAAGGGCGTTAATGCTTGAAAATCTTACCGAGGAATAAAAATATTAGTCTTTTTATCCCTCGAATAGAGGGATTTTATTATGGCATAGGAAAGGAATGATACTATGGCAAATGCAAAAATTATTGAACAGAAGGCTTTAGTAGTTGATGAAATTAAGAATAAATTTGAAAATGCTAAGTCAGTAGTTATATTTGATCCTAGAGGTCTTAAGGTTTCCGAAGTTACGGAACTTAGGAAAAGTCTTAGAGAAAATAATGCTGATTATAAAGTATATAAGAATACATTAACTAAAAGAGCTGTTGATAGTTTAAATATTGAGTTAGGTGATTGTCTTGAGGGTCCATCTGCGATTAGTTTCTCTAGTGATGAACTTGCCCCTGTTAGGGTTATAAGTGATTTTGCTAAGAATCATAATGCTCTTGAACTTAAAGCTGGTATTGTTGAAGGAAAAGTTGTTGACGCAAATGAACTTCAAGTTTACGCTGCTATTCCTTCAAGAGAAGGATTACTTACAATGCTTGCTGCAGGACTTATGGGTACTGTTAGAGATTTATCTATATGTTTAGATTTATATTCTAAAGAAAAAGAAGAAAAATAATAAATAATAGGAAAGGAAGGAAAATATAATGGCTAAATTAACAAGAGATGAATTTATAAGTTCATTAAAAGAAATGTCTATTCTTGAAATTAAAGAATTAGTAGATGCAATGAAGGAGGAATTTGGTGTTGATCCATCAGCAGTTGCTGTTGCTGGACCTGCAGCTAGTGCTGTAGAAGAAGGACCAAGCAAAGTTAATGTTGTATTAACTGCTGCTGGAGCTAACAAAATTGCTGTTATTAAATTAGTTAGAGATTTAACTGGCTTAGGATTAAAAGAAGCTAAAGATATCGCTGACAATGGTGGTAATGTTAAAGAAGGCATCGACAAAGAAGAAGCTGAAAAAATTAAAGCTCAATTTGAAGAAGCTGGAGCTACTGTTGAACTTAAATAATTTATTTGTAGACATTTAAGAAATCTATTTGATTAGGTTTCTTTTTTCTTTGTTTAGTGCTATAATGTTAGTAGAGGAGGATATGATATGAAAAAGAAGAATAGTGGTATGATGGTTTTGGTTATTGTACTTGGTTTACTTGTACTTGGAACTTTTGGTTATATTATTTATGGTATTGTTGATGATAAAGGTATTATTAGCAAGAATATTAAAGTTGATACTGAAAAAGAGTATGTTTATGATGCTAATTATTCTTATGATAATGAGTATAAGGAGTTTACTAGAGGTAAGGATAAGGATGAGGTAGTTAATATTGATTATTTTGGTATTTCTGTTAGTTATAAAAAGGGTAAACAGTATTTATCTGATTTAAAAGTTCCTTATTTGAATATTGACTCTTCATATGCTAAGGCTGCTAATAATGAGATTGAGAAGTTATATATGGATTATGCTAAGAAGTTTGATTCTTGTGCTGTTTTAGAGAAAGATGGGGATAATAGTTGTTCATTGATTCTTACTTATAGGACTTATGAGTATAATGATATTTTATCTGTTGTTGTTATTTATTCTGAGCAATATACTTCTGTATGGTCTCTTAATTATAATGTTTATAATATTGATTTGAAGAGTGGTAATGAGATTGGGTATTCTTCTATGATTGATAGGCTTGATTATGATGAGAGTACTTTATTAGATAAAGAGAAGGAATTACTTAAGAATAAGATGGATGAGACTTGGGGTAAATATGGTGATTTGAGTTCTGATTGTAATAAAGATGGTAATAATAATTGTTATGATATTGCTAATAATTTATTAGAGGATTCTATTAATGATGATAGTATTTTATTCTTTGTTAATAATAGTGGTAATTTATGTGTTTTAGCTACTTTATATGCTGATTTTCCACAGAATGCTTCTAATGATAAATATGTAATTGAAGTTATTAAATAATAGTTTATTTTTATTGGTTTTGTGGTAGTATTTAGTTGGAGGATATGAAATGGAAAAGAAGAATACTGGTTTAATTGTTTTGGTTATTGTACTTAGTTTATTGGTTATTGTACTTAGTGGTTATATTATATATGATAAAGTGTTAAATAATAATGTTAATGAGAATAATTATGGTCTTGAAATTAATAAAGATGAACTTTATATTGTAAATAAGACATTTGTAATTGATGAGAAGGATTTAGATAATGATAAAGTTTATAATGAAGAGATAAAAAGCAGAGATAAAAATGATAATAATAAAATTGTTAATCGTAGTGTTACTTTTAGTTCTAAATTTTTAAAGGTTGATAATAAGTCTATTGTTGAATTAGAAGATGGTGCTTATTATTTGTGGCAAATTAGTTTTTATGAAGATATTATTATTACCAGTCAAAGTTATAGCCTTGGATATGAAATTGATATTTATGATTATGATGGTAATGTTATTAAAAAAATTAAATTATTTAAGGATAATAATAATAGAATGTTTTATGCTTACTTGAGGTATTCTGATAATGAGATATTTAATGTTTCTGATGATGGAGATATTTATTTTGTAGGAACTAAGCATGGACAAGGTGCTGCTGGAACTTATTTAACTGATAGTGGTAATGATATAAATATTTTATTTGATGAATATGATATTGAAGATGATAGTGTTGTTGAGGGCGTTTTTGAAGTATCATATTTGGGTAATAATAGTTTTAGTGATATTAAATGTGTTAAAACGCTACAAACATTTAGAGAATTTAGAGAATTTTATAGTGCTGGCCCTGAGAATTAATATTAAATATGTAATGGAAGTTATTAATAACTTCTTTTTTTTTGTTAATGTTTTGAGGATGAGACTATAGGCTCAGACTCACCTTGCGAGACTTATAGGCTCGGAAGGAATAAAAAGATATTGTAAATTTTATATTATTTTATTATAATATTGTTGGTGGTTAGTATGAGTCAGTATTTTGATAATGATAAGAATATTAAGAGTGAAAGAAAATTAATTAAATTAAATTTTAATAATAGAGTTTATTCTTTATATAGTGATAATGGGGTATTTTCTAAAGATAGATTTGATTATGGTAGTAGGGTTTTACTTGATAATATTGATATAGATAAACTTTATGGTAATGTTCTTGACCTTGGTTGTGGAATAGGAGTAGTGGGTATTATAGTTGGTAGCATTAATAAAGATATTTGTATTGATATGGTTGATATTAATGAGAGAGCTATAGATTTGTCTAAGAATAATTTGATGCTTAATAAGATAAATGCTAATGTTTTTGTTAGTGATATTTATTCTAATATTAATAATAAATATAATTTTATTATTACTAATCCTCCTATTAGAGCAGGTAAGGATGTTATAAGAGGTTTTTTACTTGATAGTTATGATTATTTGGTTGATAGTGGTTGTTTATATTTTGTTATGAGAAAGGATCATGGAGTTAAGTCAATGATTAGAGAACTTGAGAGTAAGTTTAATGTTAGTATTGTTAATAGGGATAAGGGGTTTTATGTTGTTTTATGTACTAAGAGGTGATACTTAAGATGTATATCTTGGGTATTTTTAATTTTTTGTGTAAAAATGGTTATAAATGTGGTTAAATGTGTTGACTTATTTTTTAAATGCTGATAAAATTATAAATTGGTAACACATCTTTAAATGTGGCTGATTTTTAAAAATCTAGGTATAGGGGTGAAATATTTAATGGCTTATAAGTTAAAACAAAGCGGTGATTATAGAAAGAGAAGGAATTTTTCTATGATCAAGAATTCACTAGTAATTAGTGATTTACTAGAAGTGCAAACTGAAAGTTATAAATGGTTTGCATCAGAAGGGGTAAAAGAGGTTTTTGAGACATTTTCACCAATTGAAAGTTTTTCTGGTAGTTTATCTTTAGAATTTGGAGAATATGAGTTTGGTACTCCGAGATATTCTATTAAGGAGTGTAAGGATAGACAAATTACATATGCTGCTCCTCTTAAGGTTCAGACTAGGCTTTTCAATAATGAAACGGGAGAGGTTAAGGAACAAGATATTTTCTTGGGTGATATGCCTCTTATGACAGAGGCTGGTACATTTATTATTAATGGAGCTGAAAGGGTTGTTGTATCACAACTTGTTAGATCTCCTAGTGTTTATTATTCTAAGGAAATTGATAAGAATGGTAAACCTGTATTTGCTTCTAAGGTTATTCCATCTAGGGGTACTTGGCTTGAGTATGAAACTGATGCTAAGGATATTATTTATGTAAGAATTGATAGGAATAGAAAGGTTCCTATGACTACTTTACTTAGGGCAGTTGGTCTTTCTAGTGATAGTGATATTTTATCTTTATTTGATAATGATATTTATTTAAAGAATACTATTGAGAAGGATTCTTCACATAATACTGATGAGGCTCTTATTGAAATTTATGAGAAATTAAGACCTGGTGAGCCTACTACTTTAGATAGTTCAAAGAATCAATTGATTACGAGGTTTTTTGATGATTTTCATTATGATTTGGCTAAGGTTGGTAGATATAAATTTAATAAGAAACTAAATGTTAAGGATAGATTACTTGGTAATAGACTTGCAGAGGATATTGTTATTGATGATGAGGTTAAGATTTCTTCTGGTACATTGATTAATAAAGATGTATATAATGAGTTATGTTCTTATTTAGATAATGGTTATGGTATTTGTGAGGTTAAGGTTAATCCTGATTTGACTATTAATTCTAGTATTGATGAACATAATAAGATTCAAGTTATTCACTTGTATTCTAATACTGATGATAAGAAGGTTGTTAAGGTTATTGGTAATGATCCTAATGCTAGTATTATGAATCTTACTATTTCTGATTTTTATGCTACTGTTAGTTATTATTTGAATTTGAATGATGGTATTGGTAGTGATGATGAGATTGATCATTTGGGTAATAGAAGGGTTAAACAAGTTGGAGAACTTTTACAGAATCAATTTAAGATTGGTTTTAGTAGGATGGAAAGAGTTATTAGAGAGAGAATGACTACTCAAGATATTGAGACTGTTACTCCTAAAACTTTAATTAATATTAGACCGGTTACTGCTGTTATTAAAGAGTTCTTTGGTAGTAGTCAGTTATCTCAGTTTATGGATCAAACTAATCCTATAGCGGAACTTACTCATAAGAGAAGATTGTCTGCTTTAGGACCAGGTGGTTTATCTAGAGATAGAGCGGGCATTGAGGTAAGAGATGTAAACTCTTCACACTATGGTAGGATTTGTCCTATTGAGTCTCCTGAGGGTGCTAATATTGGTCTTATTACTTCTTTGGCTAGTTATGCTAAGATTGATGAGTATGGTTTTATTCAGACTCCATATAGGAAAGTTGTTAATGGTCAGCTTACTGATGAGGTTGTTTATTTGACTGCTGATGAAGAAGAGGATTTTTATATTTCACAAGCTACTGTTAATGTTGATGATGATAATATGATTGTTGATAATATAGTAGCGGGTAGATATAGGGGAGAGAATGTTTTAGTTAGTCCTGATAAGGTTGATTATATTGATGTTTCTCCACAACAAGTTGTTTCTGTAACTACTAGTTTAATTCCTTTCCTTGAGCATGATGATGCTACTCGTGCTCTTATGGGTGCTAATATGCAAAGGCAGGCATTGCCTCTTCTTAAGACTGAAGCTCCATTTGTTGGTACTGGTGCTGAATATATTGCTGCTAGAGATAGTGGCTCTGTAGTAGTTGCTAAGGCTGATGGTGTTGTTTCTTATGTTGATGCTAAGAAGATTGTTATTCGTAACGCTAAGGGTGAGGATGTTTATTATTTGGCTTGTTTTGAGAGATCTAATCAGGGTGAGACTTTTAATCATGTTCCTATTGTTAGATGTGGTGATAAAGTTAAGAGGGGTCAGATTATAGCGGATGGTCCTAGTACTGATATGGGAGAACTTGCTCTTGGTAAGAATGTTGTTGTAGCGTTTACTACGTTTAATGGTTATAATTATGAAGATGCTGTTATTATGAATGAGAGATTGGTTAAAGATGATGTTTATACTTCTTTACATATTGAGGATTATGAGTTGCAGTGTCGTGATACTAAACTTGGTCCTGAAGAGATTACTAGGGATATTCCTAATGTAGGTGAAGAGGCTAGACGTAATCTTGATGAGAATGGTATTGTTAGAATTGGTACTGAGGTTCATGAAGGTGATATTTTAGTTGGTAAAGTTACTCCTAAGGGTATGGCTGATTTAACTAGTGAAGAGAAACTTCTTCATGCTATCTTTGGTGAAAAGACTAGAGAAGTTAGGAATTCATCACTTACTGTTCCACATGGTGGTGATGGCGTTGTTCATGATGTTAAGATTTATACTAAAGAAGACAATGAGGATTTACCTAGTGGCGTTAGTATGGTTGTTAGAGTATATATTATTCAGAAGAGAAAGATTCAAGTTGGAGATAAGATGAGTGGTCGTCATGGTAATAAGGGTGTTATTTCACTTATATTACCTAGTGAGGATATGCCATTCTTACCTGATGGTACTCCTGTTGATATTATGCTTAACCCTCAGGGTGTTCCATCTCGTATGAATATTGGTCAGATACTTGAGTTACACTTAGGTATGGCTGGTAAGAAACTTGGTGTACATTTTGCTACTCCTGTACTTGATGGTGCTAAGAGAGAAGATATAGCAGCTGCTATGCGTGAGGCTGGTATGGATGAGGATGGTAAGACTATCCTATATGATGGTAGAACTGGTGAAGAGTTTGATAGTAGAATTTCTGTTGGTGTTATGTATATGATTAAACTGCACCATATGGTTGATGATAAATTGCATGCTAGAGCTACTGGTCCTTATTCTCTTGTTACACAACAACCTTTAGGTGGTAAAGCACAGCTTGGTGGACAGAGATTTGGTGAAATGGAAGTATGGGCACTTGAGGCTTATGGTGCTTCACATGTACTTCAAGAGATTCTTACTTATAAATCTGATGATGTTGTAGGTAGGGTTAAGGTATATGAAGCTTTGGTTAAGGGTCAACCTTTACCTAAACCTGGTATACCTGAAGCATTTAGAGTTCTTATTAAGGAATTCCAAGCATTAGGACTTGATATTTCGGTTATTAATAATAATGATGATGTTGTAAGTTTTGATGAGCTTGAGAGAAATGCTAATATTGATGAGAATCCGATAGCGGAGGAAATTGTTAATGAGGTTGATTTGAATTCTTTAGATGATGAGAATTTGGATGATGATGAAATAGATGAAGAAATTGATGATGATATTGATTTTGAAGATGGTTTTGAGGAAGGAGGTGATTTCTAATGTTAGAAGCTAATGATTTTAAAGCTCTTAAGATTGGAATTGCCTCTCCTGAGAGAATTAGATCTTGGTCTTATGGTGAAGTTTTAAAACCTGAGACTATTAACTATAGGACTTTAAAACCTGAGAGGGATGGTTTGTTCTGTGAAAAGATTTTTGGTCCTACTAGGGATTATGAGTGTTCTTGTGGTAAGTATAAAAGACTTAGATATAAGAATATTGTCTGTGATAGATGTGGAGTAGAGGTTACTAAGTCTTCTGTTAGAAGAGAAAGAATGGGTCATATTGAACTTGCTACTCCAGTAAGTCATATTTGGTATGTTAAGGGTGTTCCTTCGTATATCGGTCTTACTTTGGATATGTCTCCTAGAGACTTAGAGGAAGTTATATACTTTGTTTCTTATGTTGTTTTGGATCCTGGTGCTACTACTTTGGTTAAGAAGCAAACTTTATCTGATAAAGAGTATAGGGCATATTATGAGAAATATGGTAATACTTTTAGAGTTGGTATGGGAGCAGAGGCTATCCGTGAATTGTTATCTGAAGTTGATGTTAATAAGGAATTAGAGGAGATACAGAGTGAACTTGATGGTGCTACTGGGCAAAGAAGGAGTAAACTTGTTAAGAGATTAGAGGTTATTAATGCTTTTGTTTTATCTGGTAATAGGCCTGAATGGATGATTATTGAAGCTCTTCCTGTTATTCCTCCTGAACTTAGACCGATGATTCAACTTGATGGTGGTAGATTTGCTACTAGTGACTTGAATGATTTATATAGAAGAGTTATTAATAGAAATAATAGACTTAAGAAACTTATTGAACTTGGTGCTCCTTCTATTATTGTTCAAAATGAGAAGAGAATGCTTCAAGAGGCTGTTGATTCTTTATTTGATAATGGTAGAAGAGGTAGAAGTGTTACTGGAGCGGGTAATAGAGCTCTTAAGAGTTTATCTTCTATGCTTAAGAGTAAACAAGGTAGATTTAGACAAAACTTACTTGGTAAGAGAGTTGATTATTCTGGTCGTAGTGTTATTGTTGTTGGACCTGATTTAAAGATGTATCAATGTGGTATTCCTAAGGAGATGGCTCTTGAACTCTTTAAACCTCATGTTATTCATGGCTTGACTGAAAAGGGTTTGGCTAATAATATTAAGTCTGCTAAAAAGATGATTGAAAATCAGGATCCTAAGGTATGGGATGTTGTTGAAGAAGTTATTAAAGAGCATCCTGTTATGCTTAATAGGGCTCCTACTTTACATAGACTTGGTATTCAGGCATTTGAACCTAAACTTATTAGTGGCAAAGCTATTAGACTTCATCCTTTGGTTTGTACAGCTTTTAATGCAGACTTTGATGGTGATCAGATGGCTGTACACGTACCACTTAGTGAAGAGGCTAAGGCTGAGGCTAGAATACTTATGCTTGGTTCTAATAATATTTTGTCTCCTAAGAATGGTGATCCTATTGTTACTCCTTCTCAGGATATGATTCTTGGTAATTATTATATTACTATGGAGAAGGCTCTTTATCCTGGTGAGGGTAGGGTATTTAAGAATACTAATGAGGCTTTAATGGCTTATCAAAGAAGAGAAATTAAACTTCAAAGTAGAATTGCTATTCCTGTTAATTCGTTTAAACATAAGGTATTCTTAGATGAAGATAAGAATAAGTATTTGGTTACTACTCCTGGTAAGATTATATTTAATGAGATTTTACCTGATTCATTCCCTTACTTATGTGAGGCTAGTAGTGAGAATATTGAGGGTATTACTCCTAGTAAGTATTTTATTGAATATGGAGAGAATATTCCTCTAAAAATTAAGGAAATGCCTCTTACTGATCCTTTTAATAAGGGTGCACTTGAGAAGATTATTGCTCAAATGTTTAAGATATATAAGACTACTGAAACTAGTATATTCTTAGATAAACTTAAGGATTTAGGATTTAAGTATTCTACTTATTCTGGTATTACTATTGCTGTAAGCGATGTTGTTACTAGTAAGAATAAGGATGCTATTGTAAAGAAATCTAATGAAGAGATAAAGAAAGTTAATAAGCAATTCCAAAGAGGATTGATTACTGATAGAGAAAGACTTGAACTTGTTATTGATATATGGACTAAGGCTAAAGAAGAAATTCAAGATGAACTTCAGGGATATGCTAAGAGTTATGTTGATAATCCTATCTTTATAATGATGAATTCTAAAGCTAGGGGATCTATTTCCAACTTTGTACAGCTTGCTGGTATGAGAGGATTAATGGCTAAGCCTAATGGTGAAACTATTGAAATTCCGATATTGTCTTCATTTAGTGATGGTTTATCTGTATCTGAATTCTTCCTATCTACACATAGTGCTAGAAAGGGTAGTGCTGATACTGCTTTAAAAACTGCTGACTCTGGTTATATGACTAGAAGACTTGTTGATGTAGCACAAGATATTATTGTTAAAGAAGAGGATTGTGGTACTATTCAAGGTGCTTTAGTTAGTGCTTTTATGGATGATAAGGATGGTATTATTGAACCTTTATATGATAGAATTCTTGGTAGATATACTAATAAAAAAGTTATTAATCCTGAAACTAAGGAAGTTATTATTGATAAGAATGAGTATATTACTGAGGCTATTGCTAATAAGATAATTAAAGCTGGTATTACTGAAGTTGAGATTAGAACTGTTCTTACTTGTAAGACTGATCATGGTGTTTGTCAACATTGTTATGGTAGAAATCTTGCTACTGGTAATGTTGTTGAAATTGGTGAAGCTGTTGGTGTTATGGGTGCTCAATCTATTGGTGAACCTGGTACTCAGCTTACCATGAGAACTTTCCATACTGGTGGTGTTGCTGGTGCGGATATTACTCAAGGTTTACCTAGAGTTGAAGAGTTATTTGAGGCTCGTAATCCTAAGGGTAAAGCTACTATTAGTGAGATTAGTGGTGTTATTTCTAAAATTGAAGAAGCTGGCGGTAAATTTAAGGTATATGTTAAGAATGATACTGAAACTCGTGAACATGTTACTTTATATGGTGCTAAGCTTAGAGTAGAAAAGGGAGATAAGATTGAAGCTGGTGATAGACTTACTGAGGGTTCTGTATCTCCTAAGGAGTTACTTGCAGTAACTGATCCTAATACTGTACAACAATATATTCTTAAGGAAGTACAGAAGGTATATAGATCACAGGGTGTTGATATTAGTGATAAACATGTTGAGATTATTGCTAGAAGAATGATTTCTAAAGTTAGAATTATGGATGCTGGTGATACTTTATTTGTACCTAGTACTACTGTATCTTTACAAGAATTTACTAAGGGTAATAGAGATGTTATTATTCAAGGTAAGAAACCTGCTATTGGACAACCTATACTTCTTGGTATTACTAAAGCTGCTCTTGAGACTGATTCGTTCTTATCTGCTGCTTCATTCCAAGAAACTACTAGAATCTTAACTGAGGCTTCTGTTAAGGGTAAAGTTGATAAACTTCAGGGATTGAAAGAGAATGTTATTATTGGTAAGTTAATTCCTGCTGGTACTGGAGCTAAAGAGTATATGGATGTTGGTTATTCTTTAGAGCGTGAATTTCTTGATGATGATGCTTCAGAAGTATTAGAAGAAGAATTTATGGATTAATTTAAAAGTCATAACTTTGGTTATGGCTTTTTGTTTTTGAAGTCTTTTGTCTTCAAAAAGAACTTTAGAGTCTGTAGTCTCTAAAGTTTTGCTATTTTCCTTGGGTTATGTTATACTTTTTGTGGTGATATTTATGTTTAAGGTATATGATGATAGTAATTTTGTTATTAGTTATCAAGATGATTTGGAAAAGTTAGTTACTAATTTTGTTTGTTATTATAAGAATAATATTAATGAATTACTTAAGAAGTTTTATTTAGATAGTATTAATAAAATAAATATTAGGTTATTTTCTGATAAAGATTTACTTAGTGATATACCTTATAAGTTAGGAGATTTTGCTGGTTTCTTTAATAATACTGGAGTTAATTGTTATATTAATATTAATGGTAAGAAGAGTGAAGATGATATTATTAAAGTTATTATGCATGAAATTGTACATCATATTTATAGGTTTTATATTGAGAATGATACTACTAATAGAATTATTTGGTTTGATGAGGGGCTTGCTATGAATTTTTCTTTACAAAATGATAAGTATAATGATGATGATAATTTTAAAGAATTTTTAAATAATAAAATATTTTCTATTAAGAGTATTCCTTGTATTAATGATTTAAATCATGGTAGTAGTTTTGTTAATGATAATTATAATGGTTATGATTTATCATATTTAGTAGTTAGATACTTAATAGAGACTAATAGTCAGAGGGACTTCTATTTTATTATGATTGATAAAGATTTAATTAAAAGTATTGGTAATAATGTATTAGAGAGTGCTATTCATTATTATAAAAATAAATATATTAATACTTTAAATATAAGGTAATTATGGATATTTACTTTTTTTGTGTTTTGATATATAATACTTGCATGTTGGGAGATGGTTGTATGGAATTTACTGGTTATCCATCTATAGATAATATTCATAATAAAGATTATAGTTTTTTTGAGAGAAATCCTATAATACCTGATATGAGTATTTATACTGCTATTAATATGCTTAGTACTTTTTATAGAAAAGAAGAAGCTATTGATTGTTTAGATTTGAATGTTAGTTATGGTGAGATGATTAATGATACTGTTTTGTTATCTAAAACTTTTAGGGAACTTGGTATTAAGAGGGGTGATATTATATCAGTTGCTATGCCTAATTTTTATCAGGGTGTAATAGTTTATTTGGCTTCTAATAGAATAGGAGCTGTTACTACTTTTATTAATTCTATGTCTTCTATAGAAGAAGTTCTTGCTTATCTTAATGAGTTTGAGTCTAGGTTATTTATTAATTTTGATAAGGATAGTGAGTATAATAAGAAGATTAAAGATAATAGTAAGGTTAGAAATATTATTACTTTAAATAGAGATGAAGTTAATACTAAGAATTATGGTAATATAATTAGTAGTGCTAATGGATATAGGGATGATTTATCTTTTAGTGATATTGGTAGTATAGCTAAGTATTATAAGAGACCGATATATACTTTATATGGTGGTAAGGAAGATTCTCTTATATTGTTTACTAGTGGTTCTACTGGTAATCCTAAGAGTGTGGTTCTTACTAATCAGAATATATTGGCTTCTGGAATTTATATGAAGAATACTGGTAGGATTAAAGCTAAAGTTGGTGAGAGATGTTTGGTATGTGTTCCATTTTCTTATCCTTATGGTTTTGCTACTTCAACAATTATGAGTTTAATATGTGGTAGAGTAGCGGTGCTTGCTCCTACTTTAAGTAAAGATAATATTAGATATTATTTGAGTAAAAATCCTAATTATGTATTTGGTAGCCCTGCACTTTTGGAACTTATTAAAAGAAATGTAAAGGATAGTGATGATTTATCTTCTATTCATACTTTTGTTTCGGGTGGTGATTTTCTTACTACTAATCAAAATAAAGCGGGGGTAGAATTCTTTAGAAAGCATGGCGCTGAAACTATAATATGTAATGGATCTGGGAATGCGGAGACTGTTGGTACTAATACGATGGCTGTTGGTTCAATTAATAAGCCTGAAACGGTTGGTAGAGTACTTGTTGGCACTAAAGCTATTGTTGTTAATCCTGATACTTTAGAAGAAGTTAAATATGGTGAAGAGGGTATGCTTTGTATTTCTGGTAAGCATGTATTTAAAGGTTATTATAAGAATGAAGATATGAGTTGTAAGACTAAGTTTGTATATAAAGGAATAGAATATTATAAAACTGGTAATATGGGTATTTTAGATACTGATGGTTACTTTACTTTAACTGGTAGAAGTAGTAGATATTATATTAGATCAGATTTAAATAAAGTATATCTTGAGCATATACAAAATGTTATATCTTTAATTGATGTTGTTGATTCATGTTGTGTTGTACCTAAAGAAGATAAAGACCTTTTATTTACTAATAAAGCTTATGTTGTACTTAAGGATGGTGTTTTACCTTCTCTTGAAGTAAGTGACTATATAATGAATATGTGTTACAAACCTTTATATAATAGTGTTACTGGTGAAATGGTTCAACTTAAACCTTTTGAAGTTCCTGAATCTATAACTTTTTTAGATGTACTTCCAAGAACTAAGGCTGATAAGGTTGATTATACTTTTTTGGAAAATATGGCTAAAACTGAGGTTAAAACTAAAAAGAAAGAACTTAAATAGTTTTTTCTTTTTTCTGGTGTGCCGTGCATGGCATATATCTAGTTGGTGAAAGTCCAATACATGCGTAGG
>CAVCHK010000043.1:0-9381 GCA_963601985.1 Paludibacteraceae bacterium | reverse complement strand
ACTAGTTTTAGCATATGTACTTTGCTATGCTATAACTATTCTGGTTATTATTGCTTTAAGTAATAATAATCATAGATAAAAAACGGAGCACTCTACTTAAGGAAGTGCTCCATTAAACAAACTTATGGAGAGAACACCTTTCGAATATAGGCGTTACCCATTTTTATTATGAGTAAATTTCTCTTTCCATATACATTATATAATATATTTTAGAAAAAAGCAATAAAAAAAGAAGTAATTATTTTACTTCCATGTTGTTTACTTTTTTTGTTAATCTTGATTTTTCTCTATTAACTTTATTTTTATGTACTAAACCTTTAACACCAGCATTGTCTAAAGATTTAATTGCTTTCTTTAGGCTTTTTTCTGCTAATTCTTTATTTCCTGCTAAAACGGCTTTGTCTGTTTCTTTAATAGCATTTTTAACAGTTGATTTTAGTTGTTGGTGGGCTAAAGTTGTCTTTTTAATTTGAATTATTTTTTTCTTTGCATTTTTAACGTTTGCCATAAAAATTTCATCTCCTTCCAAAACTACTTATAATTTTATCAAAAAAATATGAAAAAAGCAAATATTTTCCTTGTTTTTTGTGAAAAATATTAGTGGTGATATATATGAGTCATGAAATTGATTTAAAAAAGTATGATATTAGGACTGATTTGGTTATTGATACAATTGATAATAATGACGATAATATTGATACTTTGGTTGAGGATTATGATGGTATTAAGGTTACTAAAGTGGTCGTGGATGATAATGTTAGTAATCTTATTGGTAAAAAGAAGGGTAAGTATATTACGATTGAATTTGATGATGTTACGGATACTGGTAATAGGGATAAAGTAGAAGATATATTTAATATGGAACTTAATGATATTTTTGATATTAGTAAAGTTAATAATATTCTTATAGTTGGTCTTGGTAATAGGGAGAGTACTCCTGATAGTTTAGGGCCTAAAGTAATAGATGATGTTGTTGTTACTAGGCATTTGTTTTTACTTGGGGAAGATGTTAGTGATGGTGTTAGGTGTAGTTCTAGTTTTAGTCCTGGTGTTATGGGGAATAATGGTATTGAGACTTTTGATATTATTTCTTTATTATGCAAAGATATTAAGCCTGATTTAGTTATTATTGTTGATGCTCTTTGTGCTTCTGATATTGGGAGAGTTAATAAGTGTATTCAAATTTCTGATAGTGGTATTCATCCTGGTAGTGGAGTTGGTAATATGAGGAGGGAGATTAGTTTTGATACTTTAGGGGTTCCTACTATTGTGATTGGTGTTCCTACGGTGGTTTTTTCTTCTATTATTGTATATGATACTATGAATTATTTATTTAAACATGTTTCTTATATTAAGAATAATATGAATATGAATAAGCTTGTTGTTAATAGATATAATTATAGGGATAAAATTAGTGATAGGGATTTATCTTTTGATGATAAGAGGAATTTAGCTGGATTATTTGGGATTTTATCTGAGAGTGATAAGATGAGTCTTATTAGTGAGGTTCTTAATGGTCTTGATTATAATTTTATTGTTACTCCTAAGGAGGTTGATTTTCAAATAGATAGGCTTAGTAGTGTTATTAGTAGTGGTATTAATAGGTATATTCATGATACTAAGGTGTCAAATTAGTGTATTGTTCTTTACTTTTGTGTTTTTTTTGTTATATAATGACAATAGGAGTGTGATGTAATGAGATATGTAGGAACTGTTAGTAGAGGTATTAGAACAGGTGTTATTAAAAATGGTGATAATTTAGAAGATATTGTTGTTAATTCTGTTCTTAGGGCTAGTGATAGTGATGGATTTGAGATTAAAGATAGGGATATTATTGGTATTACTGAGGCTGTAGTGGGTATAGCTTATGGTAATTATGTTAGTGTAGATGATATTGCTACTGATATTAGAAGTAAATATCCTGATGGTGAAGTTGGGGTAATATTTCCTATTCTTAGTAGGAATAGGTTTTCAATGATACTTAAGGGTATTGCTAGGGGTAGTAAAAAGATATATATGTTACTTTCTTATCCTTCTGATGAAGTTGGTAATCATTTATTTAGTGATGAGTTATTAGAAGAATATAATATTAATCCTTATAGTGATTCATTTGGTATTGATACTTATGATAAGTATTTTAGGAGTATTGTTCATGAGTTTACTGGGGTTAATTATATTGATGTATATAGTGAGATATGTAAAAGTGAGGATTGTGATATTGAATTTGTTTTTTCTAATAATCCTAAAGAGATTTTGAGGTATACTAAGAATGTATTGGTTTGTGATATTCATACTAGATTTAAGACTAAGAAGGCTTTAGGGGCTGCTGATATTTTATATGGTCTTGATAATATTATGAATAGTAGTATTAATGGTAGTGGGTTTAATACTAAGTATGGTCTTTTGGGTTCTAATAAGAGTACTGATGAGAGACTTAAGTTATTTCCTAAAGATGGGGAAGAGCTTGTATATAATATTCAAAGGAGAATTAAAGAAGAGACTGGTCGTAATGTTGAAGTTATGATATATGGGGATGGTGCTTTTAAGGATCCTGTTGGTAAGATATGGGAACTTGCTGATCCTGTTGTTTCACCTTTTTATACTAGTGGTTTAGAGGGTACTCCTAATGAGATTAAACTTAAATATATATCTGATAATGTACTTAGTAATCTTAGTGGAGAAGAACTTAATAATGCTATGAAAGATGAAATTAAGAAGAAAGAGGATAATTTAGTAGGTCAGAATAAGAGTCTTGGTACTACTCCTAGAAGAATTACTGATTTAGTTGGTTCGCTTTGTGATTTGACTAGTGGTAGTGGTGATAAGGGAACACCGGTTGTATATATTCAGGGGTATTTTGATAACTATGCTAATGAATAAGGAGATGATTATAGATGAAAATTGCGATTAATGGTTTTGGTAGAATTGGTAGACTTGTATATAGATTAATGGAGGAAGATGATTTTTTTGATGTTGTAGCTATTAATGATTTGTCTAGTTGTGAAGAGCTTGCATATTTACTTAAGTATGATAGTACACATAGGAATTATGATAGGGAAGTTACATTTGATTATGATGGTATTATAGTGGATGGTAAGAAGACTAGGGTATATGCTGAAGCAGATCCTTCTTTGCTTCCTTGGAGAGAACTTGGTATTGATTTAGTTTTTGAATGCACTGGTAGATTTACTGATTTGGATAGTGCTATGCTTCATATTAAGGCTGGTAGTAAGAGGGTAATTGTTAGTGCTCCTTGTAAGGGTGATGTTAAGACTGTTGTATATGGGGTTAATGAGGATATTATTGATAGTGATGATAAGGTTATTTCTGCCGCTAGTTGTACTACTAATTGTTTAGCTCCTGTCCTTAAGTTGATTAATGATAACTTTGGTATTGAAAGGGGATTTATGACTACTGTTCATGCTTATACTAATGATCAGGCTACACTTGATGTTCCTCATAAAAAGGGTATTAAGGCTAGAAGAGGTAGAGCTTGCAGCTGTAATATAGTGCCTACTAGTACTGGGGCTGCTAAAGCTATTGGGAAGGTTATTCCTTCGCTTGATGGTAAGCTTGATGGTGGTGCTCTTAGGGTACCTGTAGTGGATGGTTCGCTTGTTGATTTATCTTTAGAGTTAACTGAGAAGGTTACTATAGATGAAGTTAATAGTATGTTTTTGAATAATATTAATGATACTTTGAAGGCTACTTTTGATCCTATTGTTTCTTCGGATATTATTGGTAGTAGGTGTGGTAGTTTGGTTGATTTATCTTTAACTAAAGTACTTGAATGTGATGGTAAGCAGATGGTTAAGGTTGTTGCTTGGTATGATAATGAGATGGGATATTCTATGCAGATGGTTAGAACTGCTAAGAAGTTTTTGAGTAAATAAGGGCTTTTTTGAGTCCTTTTTTCTTTTGAATTATTACTTGACAAGAGGTTAATTCTAAGATACAATTAATTTGTATAGTTTAAATTAAAATTTTATAATTTTTTCTATAAATGTATTGGAATGGAGGTATATAATGAATGATACAGTACTCTTCATTTTTCTATTCATTCTTGGAATTGGTATAGGATTTGGTATCGTTTTTGTTATTAATTTTTTAAAGAAGAAGAATGATAGTAAAAAGGCTGATTCTATAATTGATACTGCTAAGAGAGATGCTGATAAAATTAAAAGGGATTCTTTATTTGAAACTAAAGAAGAAATACATAAGCTTAAGATGGAAGCTGATAAGGAAATTAAAGAGAAGAAGAGTGAGATTAAAGAGCAAGAGGATAGATTACTTCAAAGGGAAAATAATATTGATCGTAGGGATTTGGCTCTTCAGAATAGGGAGTCTTCTCTTGAGGAGAGAGAGAATAATTTATTGGATAGGCAGCAGAGGATTCAAGAATCTAAAGAAGAAGTGGAGGAAATTAAGAAGCGTGAGCTTGATGAGTTAGAGAAAATTAGTAAATATACTAAGGAGCAGGCTAGGGAAGCTGTTATGAAGATGGTTGAGTCTAAAATGAGTAAAGAGATAGCTACATATATTAAAGAGAGTGAAGCTGAGGCTAAGCTTAGTGTTGATGAGAAGGCTAAGGAATTGCTTATTGGGGCTATGCAGAAGTATGCTGCGGATATTACTTCAGAGCAGACTGTTTCGGTTATTAATTTACCTAATGATGAGATGAAAGGTAGACTTATTGGTAGGGAAGGTAGAAATATTAGAACTATTGAGTCTGTAACTGGGGTTGATTTGATTATTGATGATACTCCTGAGGCTATTGTTATTTCTAGTTTTGACCCTTTGAGAAGGGAGATTGCTAGAATAGTTCTTGAGAGTTTGATTAAGGATGGAAGAATTCATCCTGCTAGGATTGAGGAGTTATATGCTAAGACTTCTAGTGATATGAAACAGACTATTAGGGAATATGGTAAGAATGCTTTATATGAGCTTGGTTTATCTAAGATGGATCCTGAACTTGTGGAGATTGTTGGTAGACTTCATTTTAGAAGTAGTTATGGTCAAAATGCTTTGAATCATTCTATTGAAGTTGCTAATTTATCTGGTTTAATTGCTTCGGAACTTGGTGAGAATGTTAATTTGGCTAAGAGAGCTGGTCTTCTTCATGATATTGGTAAGGCTATTGATTTTGAAATGGAAGGTTCTCATGTTAAGATTGGTGTTGATTTAGCTAAGAAATATGGTGAAGATGAGGTTATTATTAATGCTATTGCTTCACATCATGGGGATATTGCTCCTAGTAGTGTTATTTCTTCGATTGTAGCTATAGCGGATACTATTTCGGCTTCTAGACCGGGGGCTAGGAATGATTCTTCAGAAAATTATATTCAGAGATTAGAACAACTTGAAGAGATTGGTAATAAGATGGATGGTGTAGAGAAGGCTTATGCTGTACAGGCTGGTCGTGAACTTAGGGTTATGGTTAAGCCTGAAGAAGTTGATGATTTGTCTGCTCATCAGATTGCTAGAGAAATTAAAGAAAAAATAGAGGATGAACTTAAGTATCCTGGTACTATTAAGGTTACTGTTATTAGAGAGACTAGATGTCAAGAGGAGGCTAAATAGTCTCTTTACTTTTTTATTTAATAATGTTATACTTTAGTAGTAAGGAGTATGGATATGAGTAGTATTAAAGTTAATTGTAGCAGGGATGATAATGATTATTTTTATAATAGTTATTTGGATATTTGTAATGGTGTTATTGATGTAGATTATGATAATTTATATGTAGTTAATGATGTTGGTTATTTTGGGGAGAGTATATATAAGTATTATGTTATTTGTCCTAAATGTGGTAATATTAATTTTATAGATGATAGTATTCTTAGTAGTGATATTATGAATGCTGCTAGAGAAAAGAGTGATAGGGATATATATATACATAAGAAGAATGTTCTTAGATCACAATTTATTAATTTAGAATATAAAAGGGAAAAAGAGTGTAAAAGGAGAATACTTAAATAATACAAGGAGGAGTTATGGGTTTATTTAATAAGATTAAGAATACTTTTAGTAAGAATAAAGAGGCTAATTTGTATGATAAGGGTCTTAGTAAGAGTAGGGCTGAATTTACGACAGAACTTAGTAAGTTATCTTCTAAGTATAAGAATATAGATGATGATTATTTTGAGGAACTTGAGAATATTCTTATTATGGCTGATATTGGTATTAATACTGTTATGAAGTTTGTGGATAAACTTAAGAGTAGAGCTAGAGAAGAGAAGATTACTGATAGTAATGTTTTAAAAGAAATTATTGTTGATGAGCTTTTGATTATGTATGTTGATAATGGTGTTATGAGTAGTAAGATTAATTATAATGATAATGGGCCTACGGTAATATTATTTGTTGGTGTTAATGGTGTTGGTAAGACTACTAGTATTGGTAAGATTGCTAAGAAGATTAAAAATAGTGGTAAGAAGGTATTACTTGCTAGTGGCGATACTTTTAGAGCTGGTGCAAGAGAACAATTGGTTGAATGGGGATTAAGGGTTGGAGTAGATGTTGTTACTAATAGTAGTAAGGATCCTAGTGCTGTTGTATATGATAGTATAAATAAGGCTATAAAAGAAGGGTATGACGTTGTACTTGTTGATACTGCTGGGAGACTTCAAAATAAGGTTAATCTTATGAATGAACTTGGTAAGATTAATAGTGTTATTAAAAAGTTAATTCCTTCTGCTCCTCATGAGACTTTGCTTGTTGTGGATGCTACTACGGGACAAAATGGTATTAGTCAGGCTAAGGCTTTTAGCGAAGTTACTGATATTACTGGTATTGTTCTTAGTAAACTTGATAGTAGTGCTAAAGGTGGTATTGTACTTGCTATTAAGGAAGAGGTTAATATTCCTGTTAAATTTGCTTCTTTGGGTGAGGGAGAAGATGATTTGGAAGTTTTTGATATAGAAAAATATATTTATGGTTTATTTAAGGATTTATAGAAAGGGTGATTGTTTATATGAAAAAGAAAGAGAATACTAAGAAGAATGTTAAAAAAAGGGATGATAAGTATAAGTTTATTGATGGTAATAAACTTAGAAGAATGGAACTTATTATTTCTATTTTTGTGGGTATTATATTTTTAGTACTTTTGGTTTGTGCTATTGTTAACAGGATATTTATTCCTGCTGCTCTTATTTCATTTGCTTTATTTTTGTTTTGTATATGTTATTATTATATAGAAGATGAAAGTAAGAAAAAACTTGTTTATACTTTATTTGGAGTTGGGGTACTTCTAATTGTTATTGAAGTTATTTATACCTTGGTTAATGTTATATAATGGATAAGAGAGATTATTTGGTTATTTTATATGATATTTATGGTGAATTATTAAGTGATAAACAAAGAGAGTGTTTTGAGGATTATTATTTTAATAATTTGTCTTTAGGTGAAATAAGTGAGAATATTCATCTTAGTAGGAATGCTATTTATAAAAATATTAATACTAGTTGTGATAAGCTTTATTTTTATGAGGATAGGCTTGGTTTGTTTAAGAGTAGAGAGAAGCTTTATGAGATTATTGATAAGATAGATGATGAGGATATTAAGAGTAAAATAAAAGAATTATATTAGGAGAGTAATTGTTATGGCTAATAAGAAATATAAGATGATGTATGATTATAGAAAGAGAACTAGTGGTGGTTTTTTGGATGCTATGTTTCTTTCTTCACTGCTTATAATTGGGGGAACTATGGTTTTACTTTCTTTGATTGGGGTGAAATAGATGGATTCGGTATTAGATCGTTTTTCGGATAATTTAACTGATGTTAAGTATATTACTAATCCTGCTGTGGCTAGGGATGATGAGATTAAGAAACTTATACTTGTGCTTCTTACTCCTGAGAAGAGTGCTGTACTTGTTGGTAAACCTGGTATTGGTAAGACCGCTATTGTAGAGGGACTGGCTTATAGAATACAAAGGGGAGAAGTTCCTGAGGCACTTTTGGGTTATACAATATATAGGATTAATACTACTGCTCTTCTTACTAATAATGGAGAAGAGAATAGAGTACTTAAACTTGTTAGTGAACTTAAGGATAAAGAGAAGGTTATTTTATTTATTGATGAGATTCATACTTTAATTGGTAATGATGCTCAGGGAGCACTTGATTTAGCTAATATGTTTAAAGAGGGTTTAAGTAGAGGTACTATTAAAATGATAGGAGCCACTACGACATATGAGTATGAAAAGTATATTATGAGGGATAAGGCTTTTTTAAGAAGATTTGAAAAGGTAGATGTAGAGGAGCCTACTATGGATATGACTGTAGAAATTCTTATGAAGACTTTACCTAAGCTTGAAAAGCAAACTGGGGTAATTCTTCCATATACGGATTTTATTAATGAAAAGATAATGAAATTTATTGTTAATATGACTAGTGAGTTTAAAAGGGTATATGAGATATCTTCTAGATATCCTGATATTGCTTTAGTAATATTAAGACAGTGTTTTTCTAATGCTATATATGAAAATAGAAAGACTATTAATTTTAGAAATATATATAATGCTATTAGAACTACTAAAGCTGTATATCCTGATGTTATTAGTAAAGAACTTATTAGTTTTAAAGAAGTATTTAAAGATGAATTAAAGATAGAGGGTACTGAGTTAGATTAGATTTTTAAAAATATAGAGAGGGGATATGGTATGAATATGGAAAATAAAAGAAATGAAATTGTATTATTTGAAGATCAAAATGTGAAATTAGAAGTTAATATGAAAGATGATACTGTGTGGTTATCACAACAGCAGATGGCAGAATTGTTTGATAGGAATATAGGCGTGATTTCTAGACATATTAAAAATATTTTTGACGAAAATGAACTTGATGAACAGAGCAATTTGCAAAAAATGCAAATTGCAAATTCAGATAAACCAGTAAACTTTTATAGTTTGGATGTTGTTATAAGTGTTGGATATAGAGTTAAAAGTAAAAATGGTGTTATTTTTAGAAGATGGGCTAATAATATTTTAAAGGATTATATGTTAAAAGGTTATGCTATTAATCAGAAGAGATTAGAGTATTTAGAGAAAACTGTTAAACTAATTGATATTGCTAGTAGAATTGATAGTGAACTTAATGGTAATGAAGCACGGGAAATTATTAAACTTATTAATAATTATTCTACTGCTCTTAATTTACTTGATGATTATGATTATAAAAGAATAAGTAAACCTAAAGGAAGTGTTAATAAAAATGTAATTACTTATGAAGAATGTATAGAAGTAATTAATAATTTGAAATTTAATACAGAAAGTGATTTATTTGCTTTAGAAAAGGGAGAGGGTTTAAAATCTATTTAAATACAATATATCAATCTTTTGATGGAAAGGATTTATATCCTACTACTGAGGAGAAGATTGCT
>CAVCHK010000042.1:0-7508 GCA_963601985.1 Paludibacteraceae bacterium | reverse complement strand
ATGTAATTGAGGTGACTAATCATGTTAAAAAGAGATAATTATTTATCAAAAATAAGAGGATTTTATGATTCTGACTTAATCAAAATATTAGTAGGTATCAGAAGATGCGGCAAATCTGTAATACTAGAGCAAATTACTAAAGAAATTAAAGATAAAGGCGTCGATGATGAACATATAATTAATATTAATTTTGAATTCATTGAGTATGAAGAATTACAAGATTATAAAAAACTTAACACTTATATTAAGGATAAAATTAAAGACCAAAAAATATATTATATATTTTTAGATGAAGTTCAAAACGTAGATAAGTTTGAATATGTTGTCAATTCTCTTAGAGCCTCTTTAAAAAATGTAAGTATATTTATTACAGGTTCTAATAGCAAAATGCTATCAGATGAATTATCTTCAGTATTATCAGGAAGATATGTATTATTTAATATAAGCCCACTTTCATATCAAGAATATATCGAACTTACTGGTAAAGATGCTTACGATATAGATAACTTTTGGGATTATGCCAAATGGGGAGGATTACCTAATCGTTGCCAGTTTGATAGTGTTAATGATATTAAGAATTATTTACATAGTGTATTTGATTCTATAATATTAAGAGATATCGTAAAAAGATTAAATCTTCAAGATGTTACTTTATTTGATAAAATTGTAAAGTATCTTATCGATACTACAGGTAGAGAATTTAGAGCAGATAATATAATTAAATATTTAGAAAAAGAATATAAAAAAATATCTACTGAAACATTATATACTTATATTGATGCTTTATGTAAAGCTCTAATTATTAAAAGAGTATATAGATATGATGTTCATGGTAAAGGAATACTTAAAACATTAAATAAATATTATGCCACTGATTTAGGAATAGCCCAGATTAAGAATAATAATTCTGATTTCAAAAATTATATAATGCTTGAAAATATTGTATATAATGAATTAATTATAAGAGGATATGAAGTCTATGTAGGAAAAACAAAAAATGGTGAAATAGATTTTGTAGCAACACTCGAAGGAAATACTAAGTATATACAGGTTACATATGAGCTTAATAGTGAAGAAGTTATCTCTAGAGAATTTGGAGCATTTAATGTAATTAATGACAATTATCCAAAATACGTTATTTCACTTGATAAAAGAGATTTTTCTAGAAATGGAATAAAACATCTTAACTTAATTGATTTTCTTATGAAAAATAAGTTTTAATATAAAACTTGTTTTTTATATACTTTATTGCATATAATAATAATAAATAGTTAATTAAAAAATAATTAATATAAATAGTATTGACATAGTATTGACAATTAATATATAATGTGTTAATATTATATCAGAAAAGGAGATGATTATTGTGGCCAATATTTCTAATGCAGTAAATATGAGTTTTAGGGTAGATAAGGGCTTAAAAAAAGAGGCGGACGAATTATTTAAAAAACTTGGTATGAATACTAGCGTAGCATTAAATTTATTTTTAACGCAAAGCGTAAGAGAACAACAAATACCATTTATGGTTACCATGGAAAATGATACTATTCCTAGTAGAAAACTAAAAAAAGCTTTAAAAGAATTAGATTACATGGAAAAACATCCAAACGAGTATAAGTCATATAATAACATCGAGGAATTAAAGAAAGCATTATTATCTGATGAGTAAATATAGTATTAAATACTCTAACATTTTTAAAAAAGAATTAAAAAAAGTGCTAAAGCAAGGCAAAGAAATCGATAAATTATTATATGTAGTTGATAAATTGTCTAATTCAGAAAAATTAGATTCTAAATATAGAGATCATCAATTAATTAACAATAAGAGATACAAAGGCTGTAGAGAATGTCATATTGAACCAGATTGGTTATTGGTATATAAATATAATAATAATGAACTAATACTATTTCTCGTAGAAACTGGTAGTCATAGTGAATTATTTAATAAATAAAAGTTATTTTGCTTAGTCGAAATAACTTTTTAAATTTAATTTGTATATTTTACCATTATTTATTAATACTATTATTGGTGATATTATGAATAAAGAAGAATATAAAAAGATAGTTGATAAGAATACTCCTAAAGAAAATTATATTAAGAATGCCCTTATAGCTTTCTTTGTAGGAGGTTCATTAGGAGCATTATCAGAACTTCTTCTTAGAGGTTATAGTATGTGGTTTAACCTGCCCAGAAAAGAAGCAGGTATTATTGTTACGTTATCACTTATAGTTATTGCCTCAACTCTTACCGCAATGGGTATATTTGATGCAATAGTTACAAAGGTTAAAGCAGCTCTTATTATTCCTATTACAGGATTTGCTCATTCTATGACTTCAGCAGCTCTTGAATATAAAAATGAAGGATTAATACTGGGTATTGGAGCTAATATATTTAAGCTTGCTGGTAGTGTTATTTTATTTGGTATTGTCTCGGTATATATCTTTGGTATATTAAGACTATTAATAATGGGAGGGTAGATATGACAATTAAATATAATAATGTATATATAAGTGATACTTATACCATTTGTGGTAATTATGAAAATGATGGACCACTTAGTAAATATTTTGATAAGAAATATAAAAAAGACTTATATTTTGGTGAGAAATCTTGGGAAAAAGCTGAAATACATTTACTTAAAGAAGCTAATAAGAGTATCCTAGAGAAGAATAAACTTAAAGATAGTGATATTGATCTTTTAATATCAGGAGATTTACAAAATCAAATAGCGGCTTCTGATTATATGGCTAGAGATTTTGATATTCCTTTTATGGGTATATTTGAAGCTTGTGCTACTAGTGGTGAGGGTATTATTATAGCTAGTAATTTTATTGAAGGTAAGATTATGAAAAGAATTATGGTTTCTACTTCTAGTCATAATACCGCTAGTGAAAAACAATTTAGAAATCCTACTGAATATGGTACTCCTAAACCAAAGACTTCAACTTTTACAACTACTGGAGCAGGAAGTTTATTACTTAGTAATAAAAAGAGTAAAATTAAGATTGAAAGTGCCACTATTGGTAAAGTTACTGATCTTGGCGTTACTGATGTTAATCATATGGGAGCAGTAATGGCTCCAGCAGCAGGAGATGTTATATATAATCATCTAAAGGATACAAAAAGAGATCCTGATTATTACGATTTAATATTAACTGGAGATTTAGGTATATATGGAAAGAATATATTAAAAGACTATATGATGACTAATTATAATATCAAGTTAAAAGATAATTATAATGACTGTGGTACGGTGATTTATGACTTGGATAATCAGCCCGTACTAGCGGGTGGATCAGGTCCAGTATGTTCATTTTTAGTAATATTTGGATATATATATAAAGAGATGCTTAAAGGTAAATATAAGAAAGTACTAATAATACCTACAGGAGCTATTTTTTCTCCGACACTTGTTTTTCAAAAAGAATCAATACCTAGTATGGCTAATGCTATAAGTTTGGAGGTAATACAGTGACATATATATATGCTTTCTTATTTTGTGGTTTTGTTTGTTTAATAGCCCAGCTTATTTTAGATAATACAAGGCTTACTCCAGGACATGTTACTAGTTTATTTGTAGTAATAGGAGCTTTTCTAGATGTATTTGGTATTTATGATAAAATAGTATTATATGCTGGAGCAGGAGCACTTATTCCCATTACATCATTTGGACATCTATTAATTCATGGAGCAATGGATACAGCAAATAGTCTAGGACCATTAGGACTAGCTTTAGGTATCTTTGATTTAACTAGTGCAGGTATCTCTCTAGCGGTATTTCTATCGTTTATTCTTACGTTAATATTCAAACCAAGACATTAATTAATATAGATCTATAATCTTTAGAGATTCTAGATCTATTTTCTATTTAATAAAATACAGTAAAATAATTGACAAAGTAATCAAAATATAATACAATTAAATAGACATTTGCGAAGTAAAGTTTATTTCATCTAGATAAGACTACATAAAGTGTAGTTTTTTGTCGTATAATAGGGAGGTATATATGAAGATTGAAAGAGAAGAATTTGAAAGAGAAAAAAACTATTTAAATAAGACAGTAAGTCTTGTAAGAAAAAAAATATCATCTTTAGGACAAGAGTTATATGATGATGACTCCAAAGTATTAGAATTCAAAAAATTCATTTGGGATAGCCATGCCGAAATGGATCCAAGTGAAATGCGAAGTATGATGGCAGAATCAGACCTTCAAGTATCCATCATGCAAAGTAAAGGTAATTATCTGCAGAAACTATTTAGAGTACAAAATAAACCATACTTTGGTATGATAAGATTTAAAGAAGATAATGAAGAAGAAGATGATATCTATATAGGTATTACCCATATCGAAGATAAATTAAATTACTATGTTCATGATTGGCGTAGTCCAGTATGTAGTATGTTCTATGATTTTGAGACAGGTCCCGCTAAATATAAAGCCCCTAAAGGTATAATAAAAGGAAATATAACTAGAAAAAGACAATATATAATAGAAAATGGTGAACTTCAAAACATCTTTGATAATGATTTAAATATAAGTGATAGTCTGCTTCAAGAAGTCCTAGCAGAATCTTCATCAGATAAAATGAAAAATATTGTAAATACAATTCAAGAAGAACAAAATAAAGTAATAAGAAATATCATAGATAAAAACCTAATAGTAGAAGGTATAGCAGGTTCAGGTAAAACAAGCGTAGCTCTTCATAGAATAGCCTTCTTATTATATCGAATACCTAATCTAAATTCTAATAATATCGTTGTATTTACACCTAATAAAGTATTCAAAGAATATATATCTAACGTCTTACCAGAGTTAGGAGAAGACAACACTTATAGTATGACCTTCTATGACTTACTATGTCAAAATATAAACGAATATAAAAATATCGAAAATCTAACTGATTTTATATCTAGATACTATAAAAAAGAAGTAGGTGATATAGATACCATAACATATAAACAATCTGACGAAATAATAAAAGATATAGATAGCTATATAAAGGAATTATTATCTAAAGTAAGATTTACTAAAGATTTAGAATATGATGATTTCATTCATATAAGTACTGAAGAGTTAAATAATATGCTAACTTATAAGTATGATAGATTTCCATTATTTGATAGGATACATGCTATAGCTACTAAAATTAGTGAAAATAATTATAGTGGTAGTAGTAAATATACTCCTTCAATAGAAAAAATACTAAAAGAAAATCTAAATACCAAACTAGATTTAAAATATATTATAAACGATTTCTATAATAGTAGCTATTCTAAATATAAATCCAAAGTAAAAGGAGATAATCTATACTACGAAGATGCATGTATCTTTCTATATATTAAGAGTATACTTATGGGCTTTAATACCAATCATGTTATTAAACAAGTAGTAATAGATGAAGCCCAAGACTATAATAAACTAGAATATCTAATAATAAAAAAGACCTTTAAAACCGCTAATTACACTATTTTAGGAGATACAAATCAAACAATTAATCCATACTATAAATATCCATCATTAGAAGTATTAAAAGAAATATTTCCATCTTCTAAGTATATAACCCTAACAAAAACATATCGTTCTACTGAGAAGATCATAGAATATACTAATAAAATATTATCTCTTACTCATACAGTAGCCATTAGAAATAATAAAGCTAGTGATATAATATTTAGAGATAATGTAGTAAAAGAAGACTTCTTAAAAGATATAAATAACCTAAAAAGTACCTCTAGTTCTATAGCTATAATTACTAAAGATGATAAAGAAGCCGAAAAAATATATAATCTCCTTAAAGATGATACTGATATAATGCTAATAGATCCATATAGTCATATAAAAAGAGATTTAGTAGTTCTTCCATCATATATAGCTAAAGGATTAGAATTTGACTCTGTAATTATATATACTGATATAGATAATAAATATAAAAAAGAAGAAAAATATCTATATTATACAGCTTGTACAAGAAGTCAACATAATCTAATAATATATAATAACAACTGAAATACCATTAACTCTTAAACCCTTATAATATAAGGGTTTATAAATTTATATTTGACAAATACACCCAATTTATGCTAAGATATAAAACGTCCGCAAAAAAATGAGGTGTAGAAGAAGTGAAAAAACATAAGATGGAAATTGCATGCCTTACTCTATTACTTGGAGTATTGTGTTATGCATTTTACGATTGTAACATAAAGGATAGTAGTCAAGAGATAAATCTTAGTAGTGAACTATTGTCAATGAGAGAGATAAAAAATAAAGAAGATATTACTACTGAAATGTTATCTATTCCTACTGAGGATTTACTAAAGTTAAGAGATGAAGAGAAGAATAAAAAGGAAGAATCTAAAGAAGAAGAAGTAGAAGTAATAACTTATGATACTAAAGATAACGAAGAAATTTATAGTGTTAATTTAGATAATACTTATGATAGTATTCCTTATAATGAAGTTATTTCTAATCAAGTAGTTAATTATGCTTTAAATTTTGTAGGTAATCCTTATGTATATGGAGGTAATTCACTTACTAATGGAACAGACTGCTCAGGCTTTACCATGCTTGTATATGCTAACTACGGAGTTAGTCTTCCAAGAAGCGCTCCAGAGCAGGCCTATGCAGGAAGAAGTATATCACTTGATAATATAATGCCAGGAGATATAGTAGTATCAGGATATGATGGTAAAGTATGCCATGCAGCCATTTATATTGGTAATGGACAACTAGTCCATGCCCTTAATTCAAATGTAGGTATAGTAGTAACTAGTTTATATATAATGCCAATAATAGATGTAAGAAGAGTAATATAATACTCTTTTTTTCGTCTCGCACTTTGTCACTCGCCGTTTTCTAATGCCTAAGGTCATTAGAAAAAAGTTTATAGCCAAAAGTCTATAAACTACTTTACTTTTAACTAGAAATAGTATACTATTAAAATAGAAGAGATAAAGAAACAATATATTTGTACTACCCTAAAGGAGTTGAATTATATGAAATGCAAATCGTGTGGTATGATTATTGAAGAAAAATGGAAGTATTGCCCTAATTGTTCTAAAAAAATAAAAGAAAACAAGAAAATATATATTATCATTTCTGTTGTATTTTGCATCCCTTTACTTTTTTGTACTTTTGGAATAATTAAAAAAAATACTTCTATTGATGAATCTTATGTAAAGGAAAGTTTATATAATAAATATAATGAAGGTTTTATCTATGTATATTATATTAAATCTGTCGAAAACCCTGATACAGACTTAAATTGTGATGGTAGTTATTTTTACACTATCAAAGGAGAAGGAAGCAAAGAATATTATAAAGTTTATTCTGGAAAGAATAACCTTGAATTTTATGCTTATTATGATACATCAGATGAAATTATATATGATACATATAATACTTATCTAAACAGAAGAAACACTTTATTAGAAATTTATGACTTTGTAAAAGCAAATTTTAATAATACAGAATTTTCAATTTCATTTAATAATGAACAAGCTATTG
>CAVCHK010000041.1:17111-18924 GCA_963601985.1 Paludibacteraceae bacterium | reverse complement strand
ATTTTTACTTTAACATTAATATTTTTAATAATATCAAATAATTTTTTACCTGCATAATTATCTATTATAATTATTGCTTTCTTTTGTATTTAACTTATTAAATGATTCTTGTAATAGTTTTATATCTTCTGTATTTTTTATAGTCAATTCATTAAAATATCTTTGTTCTATTAGTGATGTATTTATTATATTTTTCATTACTACGAATGCATCCATTATAGCAATTGTTATAGAAGCTGCTACTTTACTTTTTATGATTGTAGCAAGCATATATACACCTTGCTCAGTAAATACTCTAGGGTTATATCTTCTTCCTCCATGACTATTTATTTTTGAGGTCGAAATTTTCGACCTCAAGTTGTTTGATTCCTCATCAGAAAGCTTAAAGCAATATCTTTCGGGAAACTTTTCTATATTATTTTTGACTGCTTCGTTTATTCTTTTTGTTTCAACACCATATAATCTTGCTAAATCAGAGTCTAGCATGACCTGTTTACCTCTAATTTCATATATTATATTTTCTATCTTTATATTATCACTTACCACTATATTGTTCATTACATCATCCTTTCTATATTTTATCATTGTCTTATCGTTTATGATAATATAAATACCTAGTGATGTCAATATTAAAATACACGTTTGTTTAGTAATTTCTTTACTACCATCATAAATAAAAGCAGATCATTCAGATCTGCCTATTTAATCTCATTTTTATTCATTATATTTTTCATTATTGCAAATGCATCCATTATGGCAATTGTTATAGAAGGTGCTAACTTACTTTTTAAGATTGTAGCAAGCATATATACACCTTGCTCAGTAAAAACAGTATGGCCTTTCCTAAAGCTACCTCTTGAAGTCAAAACTTTTGACTTCAAACTAGATACTCTTTTTCAGTAATTCTAAAGCAATATCTTTCTGGAAATTTTTCTATATTATTATCTACACACGCTAAATCTTCTAACTTCATATCATCACCTCAATTTATTTTCTTAATATCAATTAAGCCTCTAGTATGATAACCATGTTTTTCGTAGAAGTTAATTCCCATTTTATTATAAGCAAAAACATCAATAGAGATATATTCACAGCCGATACTTTTAAAATATTCTTCTATTTTATTCATAAGTAAAGTACCTATACCATTACTTCTTACTTTTTTTGATACTACTAACTCAGTTATTTCACCACATTTAGGGCATTTATAGTCTAAATAATCATATTCGTCATAACTTCTTAAACATCCAATTATTAGTCCTACTACTACATCGTTATCTATGGCTAGATAACATTTACCATTATTATTCTTTACTTCTTCTAAATCTAATATAGCCATCTTATCTCGATATTCTGGATGTAACTGATCTAGGTTATCTTCATCTATACTAAGAATATATTCTTCTAATTCTACTAATAAATCTTTTACATCTTCTAAATACTTATCTTCATATTCTATTATTTTCATTTTATCTCCTTCTCCACTTCAGTCTATGGTCTCTATCATAAATTCTTATTTATTATTTTAATACTTATTTTTTTATCATTAACATAATAGCTAATATCATTATCATTAATATTCTTTAAATATATACTTCTTCCTATTGGGCTATTTAAAGATACTTCTTTAATTTTAGCATTATTATCTATCATATATTTACCAGTTAATTTAATAGTATATTCTTCTATATCATCTATATCATATATAACTCTTATTGTAAGGATATCTCCTACATCTATTATATCATTAGAAGTGCTTTTTTTATCTACTATTTTTAAGTATTTTTCATCTTCTAGTAGCTTATTTATTCTG
>CAVCHK010000041.1:0-17016 GCA_963601985.1 Paludibacteraceae bacterium | reverse complement strand
TCTGGAAGCAATCTTTCTACTTTCTCTCATTGTATCTTCAAAAGCAAAGTTATCATGCCAGCCATCCCCTACTGCATCAGCATAGGATTCGCTTCCTATGCTGGCAATAGATAAACTTAAATCTTTTAATCTATTTAATTCTTCATAATACTGATTAAATCCATCAGTATCTACTAATATATATTTCATAAATTCCTCCTATGAACCTGTACTGCTATAATGTTTTAAGCCTATTTTAAAAGATAGAAAACATGGTATTAAATATACTATCGTTAATAATGGTGATAGTAAATATAATGTATTATTAGACTTTCCTAATAGATAAAGTAAGGGATAATAATTAACTGAAGCATATGGAATAATAAAAGTAAATATGAATATAAAACCTTTTCTAAATATTCCTATTGGATACTGAGCCATTTGTTTACCACCATCGGTTAATAGATTTCTTACTTCTAAGCCATGAATGGTAATAAAACAGTATGAAGCCATTAATAGGAATATTCCAAAGAATAGTATTATCGATGATAGAAACATTGCTATTATTAATAATATATTTATTATATTCCATTCTATATTTAAGTGACTTATGGATATGTAGAATACTATTAGGGATTGTATAATTCTAGCTAGTTTTACAAAATCCATCTCACTACATATTACTTGATATAATACTCCTCTTGGTCTTACTAATAGTCTATCTAGAGAACCACCTATAATAAATTTATCAAACTTATCAATACCTCTAAAGAATGTTTCATTAAAAGCAAAACCAAAATGAATAATAGAAAAACATAGTAATACTTCATATAGGGTAAAGCCTTTTATATTATCAAATCTTTGAAATAGAGCTACTGTCATAAAGTAATATGTAAAGAATACTCCAATCTGACTAATAAAAGTTAATATAAATGATAGGCGATATTCTAGTTGGGATTTTAATTGTAATTTCATTGATTCTATATATAACTTAACCACCTTGTATCACTGCCTTTCTAAGTGATACTCTTGATATTAAGTATCCTAATAATATTGTAATTATTATCCAAATTATAGAGCCTATAATAAGGGTATATCCTTCCTCTAATGGGATGCTATTAGAATATATTCTGAATGGAAAGTCTCCAATAAATCTAAATGGAAGTAATTCTGCTATATGTTTTAACCATATTGGAAAGAATGGTATAGGGATTGTTCCACCCATAAATATTTCTGCTATTACATTATATGTTGTCATAGTTCCTTTCTCATCTAATGTAAACATTGTTAAAATATGCATAAGTAGATTTAATGATGTAACTAGGAATAGGCCTAGTATTAGTGCTACTATAAACATTATAAAATTATTTATAGAATAAGGTAGTGATAAAGAAAATGGTTCTGGTAATGCTATAGCGAGAATTATTAAGGGAATGAATCTAAGTAGGACTGCTACTAACCTTTTGGCTAGCATCTTTATATACCATTTAAAATAGAAATCTTGTGGTCTTATTAATTCATAAGCTAAATTACCATTTTTAATCATACTAAGTAGTTCGCTTTCTCGATCAAAGGGATATATTAAGGCAAAGAACGATTGCTGAAGCCACAAGTAATTGACAAGTTCTTGCCAGTTCATTGGCGTATCTCCACCGCTTTCGTAGAAGGCTAAATATACCATAATAAATATTAAGCCAAAGAATATTTGTGTGAGTATGCCCGCTAGGGCTTCGGTTCGATATTGAAGATTGGTTATAAATCTTAATTTGAAATAACTTAGATATGATTTCATAATTTATAATCCTCATATAGTTTAAGTATTACATCATCTATACTTTCGTTATCTATCTCAATATCATTTATATTATATTTTGTAGTAAGTTTACTTAAAAAATTAGATATACTTATTATATTGGAATCTATTATAAAATTATAGTTATCTTCTTTCTTATATTTCTTTATAATTCCTTTTACTTTGATATTATCTATTTTATCTTTAGTAAATATCTTAATATTTTTATAACTACCGTATTTAACTTTTAATGTTTTAATATTTCCATCATATAGTATTTCTCCATTACCAATTAAGATAATCCTCTTAGCCAGTGCTTCAATATCATTCATATCATGAGTAGTAAGAATTACTGTTACTTTATTTTCTTTATTTATTTTTTTAATAAAATCTCTTACTATCTTTTTAGATATAGCATCTAATCCTATTGTGGGTTCATCTAAGAATAATATTTCTGGTTTATGTAAAAGTGATGATGCTATTTCACATCTCATTCTCTCTCCTAGAGAAAGTGTCCTTACGGGTTTCTTTATTATTTCTTCAATACCTAAAAGATTTACTAGATATTTTTTTGTCTTTTGATATTCAGAGTTATCTAATTTGTAAATATCTCTTAGTAAATCAAAAGTATCTTCAGCTGGGATATCAAATGCTAATTGACTTCTTTGTCCAAAGACTACTCCTATTTTGGATACGTATTTTTTTCTATCTTTAATAGGATCTAAATTGTTTATTTTGATAGTACCACTAGTGGGAAGAAGTATTCCTGAGAGCATCTTAATAGTGGTGCTTTTTCCAGCACCATTCGGGCCTATATAGCCTACTATTTCTCCTTTCTTTATTTCAAAAGATATATTTTTTACTGCTTTTACTTCTTTGTATTCTCTTTTGAAAAATGATTTTAAAGCAGCTTTTAGTCCACTATTTCTTTTGGCTACTTTAAATGTTTTTGTTATGTTATCTACTTTAATGAATGACATTTTTATATCACATCCTTTCTAACAACGCAAAAAAGCCACATATTATATATGTAGTTTCATCGGGCAAATAAATATATGGTTTTTCTTTGCAAATGTCATAATAAATATATTATATTAAGTCTTATTTGTCAATAGTTTTAGTTTTTATTTTTTTATTTTGCTTTGCTTTTGTTTCTATAAGGTTTGCTATTTGAATTTTTTGATTAGTATTTATTTCTAGAGACATACATTTTTCTAGTAATTCTATGTTTTGATATTCTATTAGTTTATTTGTGATTTTTTCTACGTTGGCTTCTTCTATATCTCTTGCAAAATAATACATATATTCAGGATCTTCACAATTTATTATTCCTTCTTCTAGTACATCTAATGGTGGATTATTCATAAACATTGCTGTAAAGTATATATACATTCCTGATTTTGTATTTATTAAGGCTTGTAATAGGCTTTCTTTGTCAAAGTTCTTTTTTGATACTAAAGCTAAGTATAATGTTTTTGGATGTCCTATTTGAATGGCAAGTTTATTAAATTCTTCTATTTTTATTATTTCTGCATCTGCTAAACAATATATATACTCTCCATTTTTATTTTTTATTGAATATTCTATTAGTATATTTATGAATACTTCTAATTCTGATAATTGTTTTTTTGATGATACTATATATTTATATAGTGATTCAATTGATACTTTTTGGTTCATTATTACTTCTAAGAGTATTTCTTTATATTTACCATTAACAATCTTTAGTAATTCATTAAGTAGTCTTTCGTGTTTTAATTTTATGGCTAAGTTTATTAATTCATCTAATGTTATTCCTTTGATTTCTTTTATAAATTTATATATATAGATAGTTGTTTTATCTTTAGTAGAGGATTCCATTAGCATATAAAATAGCATACCTCTTTTTTCTTCTGTTAATTTACCTTTTTGGTTTAAATGCACTGCATATGAATATATTTCATTAGTAGTTAATTTCTTTTTCATTTTTTATCTCCCCCTCGAATGGCTAATATGATAACATATTTTTTGTAAAAATGCAAATTTATCTATTTTAAGAATGGAAGATGATTGTTATTTCAAAGACCTTAGGCTTTGAAATACCCCTTAAGACCTTAGGCTTAAGGGGATATATTTTATTTTATGTCATATAGTTCAAATCTATATTTTTGTTTTATTTCTGGATATTTAATATGATCTACTTCTGATACAAACATATTATATGGTCTTATATATAGTTTACTTTCTCCATATAAGGCTCTATATACTACATATTTTTCTTCTGTTTCACTATGTATTGCTATATCTTCTACTAGATATAAATTTCCTTTGAAATGTTTATATATTCTATTTATTTTTACTTCATTCATCTTTTTTGCCTTTCTTAGTAGTACTATTTTTCTATTTTTAAATATTCATATGCTTTATCTGTTACTACTCTGCCTCTAGGGGTTCTTTTGATATAACCTTCTTTTAATAGATATGGTTCATAGACATCTTCAATGGTAGATGATTCTTCTCCAATAGAGGAAGCTAAGGCTTCTAAACCTACTGGTCCACCACTAAATCTTTCGATAATAGCGGTTAGTAGTATTCTATCTGTTTCATCTAAACCACTTTTATCTACTTTTAATCTATCTAATGAACTATTTAGAATATCTTCATTAATAATACCAGAAGAATATACTAATGCAAAGTCTCTTACTCTTTTAAATAGTCTATTGGCTATTCTTGGAGTACCTCTACTTCTTTTAGCAAGTTCACGAGCAGCTTCATCAGTTATTGGGGTATCTAGTACTTTGGATGTTCTTTTTATTATTTGGTATAGCTCTTCATTTGTATAGTAATTTAACTTAGCAATTATTCCGAATCTATCTCTTAATGGACTTGATAAGTCTCCTGCTCTAGTAGTTGCCCCTACTAAAGTAAAATGGGGAAGATTTATCTTGATATTTCTAGATGATCCATCGGTTCCAACGATAATATCTAAGTAGTAATCTTCCATAGCAGGATATAATACTTCTTCAATATATCTTGGTATTCTATGTATTTCGTCTATGAATAAGACATCATTTTCTTCTAAGGTTGATAATATTGCTGCTAGATCACCTGTTTTTTCTATAGAGGGACCACTGGCAGTTTTGATATTACTTCCTAATTCTGTTGCTATTATATATGCTAGGGTTGTTTTTCCTAAGCCTGGTGGTCCATATAGTAATATGTGATCTAGGCTTTCTTCTCTCATAAGAGCTGATTTTATGAATACTCTTAAGTTTTCTTTTATCTCACTTTGACCTATGTATTCGTCAAGAGACTGTGGTCTTATGGATAATTCTTTATCTTCTTCTAGTAAATTACTAGTTATTATTCTCTCTTGCATTGTTATCTCCTTCCTTATATATGGAAGTATATAAGTCTTTAGGGCTACTATCTTCTTTGGTTAACTTGATACTAGGTAAGTCTTTTATAGTGGCAAGTCCAAAGTAATCTAAGAATTCATCAGTTGTTTTATATAGTATTGGTCTTCCTGGTAGGTCTGATTTTCCACATTCTTTTATTAGTCCTTTGGCTAATAATCTTCTTAATACATAAGTTGAATCTACACCACGCATATTTTCTATGTCTCCTCTAGTGATTGGTTCATTGTAAGCAATTATGGCTAATACTTCTAATGCTGATTGTGAAAGGGTATGGTTTTTTTCGTCTTCTAGTAATTTTTGATAGTATTTTTGATGTTCTTCTTTGGTTGTTAATTTTATGGTATTACCTAGATAGTTTATTCTTAATCCTCTATTATTTTCTTCATAATAGTTTTTTAGGCTTAATACTAGTCTTTTTACTTCTTCTTCGGGTATTTCTAGGATATCTTCTATTTGTTTTATGGTTAATCCTAAATCTCCTTGTACGTATAATAGTCCTTCTATTATTCCTTCCATATTAATTCCTCAATTCTATTAGTATTTTTTCAAAGTTGTTTTCTTGTCTTATTAGTAATTCTTTTTCTTTTACCATTTCTAAGATGGATAAAAAGGTAACAACGATATATGGCTTGTTATACTCTTCTATTAAGTCTTCTAAAGATACTTTTTTCTTTTCTTTTAAGATGTTTTTTATATTTATTTTTCTTTCTTTAACCGAGTATTCTTTTGTTGTAATAGTGGTTTCCATTGGCTTTTCTAGTTCTTTTCTTTCTAAGAACTTTTTGAATGCTTCAATTAAGTCATTTACTTCTCCTTCACCACTATAGGTGTTTTCTTTATAATCACATATTTTTTCTGGAGATTTTATGTATATTTTTCCTCTTTCTTCTTCTAGAGTTTTGAATACTGATGTTACTTCTTTATATTTTTTGTATTCTAATAGTTTATTTATTAGTTTTTCTCTTGTTATTTCTTCTTCATCTTCTTCAGTATTTTTACTTTGGGGTAATAATGATTTGGATTTTAGGTACATTAGTTCTGCTGAAAGTACTAAATATGATGAAGATATATTGATATTTAGGTCTTTTTGTGATTTAATATATGTTAAGTATTTATCTGTAATTTCTTCTATTTTGATATCTAACACATCAATATTTGATTCTTTTACTAAATGTAGTAATAAATCTAATGGTCCAGAGAAGTTATCTATTGTTATGTAATCCATCTTAGTCACCATCCTAGTTAATTATATCAAATAAAGGGAAATAAGTAAATATTTGTTTTGTACTATGGTAGTATTTATAGTAATAATGTAACTAAATAGTTTACATTAATTAAATTATTTTTATATTATAATAACAGAAGGAGGATAGTTATGGAAAAAGATATTGCTTTAATTGTTGAAAGGTTAGTTAATTATAAGAATAGTAAGAAGTTATCTTGGTGTGGGGCTTACAGGGATGTTCTTGAAAGCCTGGGTATGGAAAATAGATATGATGAGATTAAACTTCTTAATGGTGTTGTTAGTAAGATTAGCGAAGATGGTTATGATATTATTGATAAGCCGTTTAGACTTGAGAGGTATAGATAATTAAAACGAGATGTTTCTCGTTTTTTTATTTACATGAAGTCATTGAATTATCGAACCAATCCCAGGACTCTTCTACTTTGAATTTATCGGTAGATGATCCACTACCAGAGATAATGGTATCTGCTTTTAAGTACATTACTGGTCTATATCTTGCGTTATAGTATCTTGTTTGGGATACGATTTCATCTCCTGAGGTTCCTTGGTTATAGGTCCAGAAGTCATTATCGGTACTAGTGGCTCTTTTGGCATTTAGTGTCCACTGCTGATAGTTAGCGTGAAGATAGGAATTGTTTTTGAATGATGCTTGATTTGTTTGAGTTGTTCTTATGTTATATATGGTATTTTGGTCATTACATGCTTTTATGTAATCGCTTACATTGGGGAAAGCAAAGTATGATTGGAAATCGGCAGTATAACTACTTAGTTTGTTACTTAATTCTTTATTTGATGTTCTTTCGTTGTTAATGGTATCCGCTAGGGAGTCACTTGTGTTTCTCGCGAATCTTCCAGCATAGAAAGTAGCATAGCTTAAGTGGCTAGCATCGGTATCGGTATAGTATACTCTATCACTTTCATCGGTATAGATGTATTTGCCATTTGGCCATTTGACTGTCCAATCTTCGTATTTATCGGAATCGTATATGTATCTGGTATCCCAATCAGTAGCGGATCCTGATCTTGGGGCTATTATTTTTATTGTATCGTTTACTGCTATAAAGAGGATACGCATCTCTAAGTTCATAAAGGTTAGATAGTTGTCTACTGTACTTCCTGAATAGTAGTATTTACTAGTATATGGAAGAGTACTGTTAAGAGCGGTATCTTGATTATCTTTATATAATCCCATTTTTGATGTATCTGTGGCTTTGCCTTCTCCTACTAAGCCATTTCCTCTTAACTGGGTCCATTTTAGGATATATTTGCCTCCTGTAGGCCATCTTACTAATATTTTGGTATCTTCTTTGGTATAGTTTCCAGCATAATCTGTTGCTACTAGAGTTACGCAGTAGAGTCCAACATCTTCAAAATAGTTGGTATTATCTATTCTAGTGGTAGTACTTCCTTCCTCACGAGATAGGTATATTTCGGTTTTATTGATACCTGATCCTCCTTCGTCGGTTATGTAAGCACCTGTTAATGATTCAATGGTGTTATCTTCATCGATGGTAACAGGGAATTTTTTATCACTTACGCCATTTATAGTGGGATTTGTTTTATCGATATGATCTATTACTACTTCTTTTGCACTACTGTTAATTCCTTCTATGTTTTTGGTTCTTATAATAGCGGTAGTATTTTCTGTAAATTCTTTTGATGGTGATTCTTGCCATGTTAATCCATCATCAAATGAGTATGATATTATTTCTTCTTCGGTATTAGGTAGTACTGTTAGGGTGACATTGCCATTAGTCCATGTATTTAGTGTACAACCTGGGTAATCTACTAAGGCAGCGGTAGTACTATCTTGTTTAGTACAGCTTTCTTTGACATTGAAGTCATCTTTTAGTACTACGAATTTGTAGTTTAAATAGCTTGTTAATTCATTTGAAGTCATATTTAAGTCGACATTGTCTTCATATTTGAATGTTATGTATAAATCGATACTTTCATGAGGGGATATACTACTGTTATCTATATCGTATGGTTCTAGACTTACATTAAAAACTATATGGCTATTGGTATAGAATTCATGGTCATAGTTTGTTCCTATATAGGTATATTTATCATTTGTTTTGTTATAGATTGTTACTTTAATTGTAATATATGAGTCTTTATCTTTATCTGATAGTATTATGTCACTTCCCATTAGGGTATTGTAATAGCTATTTACTTTGGCACTAGCAGAAGAGGATTCTTCTACAGTGGTATTGGTTATGAATAGTCCTTCTCCTGAGGTTACGCTTGATTTTCCTAGTACATAACCTGTTATGGAATTGATACTTGCATATCCTATACTCATAAATATTACTGATAGGAATATTAAAAAAGAAGGAATAAGAAATTTATTTGAATTATTATTCTTCATATTCATTCCTCCTTATGTTTATTTTTTCATATCATTTACTTTTAGTGAGTATACATATAATAGTTTGGTATTACTTGGTATTGCAAAGTATACGGACATTTTATCTTTATCTTCAATCATAAGTATCGGCTGCTCTAAAGTATCTCTTATTTCTAACATATCTGTAAAGGTATCTACTTTCATTATTTGGTATTTGCTTAGATCGATATTATTGTTTATTTTTTGGATATATGATCGATAGTTATTTAGTATTTTCTTTAATTCTTTTTCATATATAGCTATAGGGGTTCTTGTTCTTTTTATATATATTATTAGTTTTATTATTAGGGCTATATCCATAAATATCATAAAGAGAGAAAATATTGGTAATACGAAGTTGTATTTATATAGTGATTTGCATACTAATAGTTTATCACTAGTTTTAGTTACATTATTTCCTATATCTATATTGGTTGTTTTGGTTGTTAAGGGGATAGATAATGTTAATGTTGTTTCGTTATCTATATCTTCTTCTAGGGTTTCACAAGTACCTAGTACTTTTATTTTCATATCTATTGTTAAGGTACTTATAGTGTCCTCTAAGTCATAGATATTTACGAATTTTTTTATTAGGTTATTGTAATAGTTATAATCTATTTTTACATCTTCAGTTATATTGGTATCGATACTACTATTAGATGTATATTCATTAGTTGGCTTTATATCAATGGTGGTTTCATAGATGGAGTTTTTGGTATCTTTATCTTTTACTTCTACTTGTGAGGTAATACTATATATGTATTTATAATCTATGTTTTCTTCATCTATTTTTATTGTATATTTAAACTGGGCTGTAATATAGTCTATTAGGCTAGCTATATATTGTTTATTTGGCTCTAGATAATTTTCTTTAAAGAAGTCGTTTTCTTTTAGGTATACTTTATAGTCTATATTACTTTCTTCTCTATATGTTATATAGTTATTTTTACTTCTTTGTATATATATGAATATAAAAGATATAGCAAAGATAAAGATAATAGTTATCATAGATATACTTAAGATAATATTATTTTTTCTTTTGGTATTTTCTTCAAATATTTTATCTACTTGCTTCTTTTTCACTACTAATACTCCCTTTCTTAATCTACATACTAAATATATCTCTTAACCATATGGTTGGGTACCCGATATATTTTATTTTGAAATTTACTATTCCTATTATGTCTTCGTCTGTTATGTATGTATCGTCTTCTTTTTGATTGGCATCTCCTTTGGTGTAATATCTATACTTTTGGTTTATTTCTTTTATTTCTACTACTCTATGTACGGTTTTTATGTTGTTTTTATTAAATATTATGATATCTCCTTTATTTATTTCTTCATCGTGATAATTTGTATATAATACAGCATCTCCTTTATTGATTGCTCCTGTCATACTACTTGATCCTATTACTAGTATTCCATATTTAAATTGACATGATACGAGCATTATTATTAGGGCTGATGTGATAATTATAGTACTATTTATAATGATATTTTTCTTTTTATCTTTATATGCTATAACAAAGGATGTTTTGGCATATGTATATTCTAGTATGATGTAGATTATAAAGGGATATAGCATTCTTAAGAATGATCTTACGAATATATATACATCAGGTATTATTGGTAATATATAGATATATATTGTTGTTATTATTCTATATATTATTATGCCTTTGTTATCGAATCTTATTACTATATAGTTATATAGTAAGTTAGTGGCTATTGATGAGAATAGGATAAAGCCTGCCGCTGCTAGAAAGTCATTTAGTTCTTTTAGGGTATATATACTACTGTAAAGTATTAAGTCAATAAGTACTAGGGATATGAATAGTAATATTTTAGTTAATTTTCCTTTTTGACTTATAAGGGTTTTTCTTATGTATTCTGTTGATATTATGATAAATATTAGGGGTAATATAAATACTTTTATTGTATAGAGGCTCAACTTTGTTGGGGATTTATAGTATCCGAAATATAATCCCATTAAGTAGAATAGTATTATGTATATGACTCCAAAGAATATCATAAGTATTGTTACTTCTTTGTTATGTATACTTGCTATTTTCTTCTTTTTTATTAATAAGACTACTACTAAGGCATAAACTGATAATATTAGTGATAATATTATCTTGGTAAATATATTTGGTAGAAAGAGAGCAAGCATTAGGATTATTAAAAGTATTATTTCTAATATATATATTTTTAGTTTATCTTTTTTCATACTTGCCTACTTTCTATAAAATATTAATTTAATGTTACTTCTTGTGGCGTTGCTTCAATTGATAATGCATAGCTTGCGTTTTCTATGTCTTCAACTGGTAGTTTAGTTAGATCTACTTCTACGGTTAATAGGACTGTTTCTCCTGCTTTTATGATAGTTGCATTATCATTTCCTGTTTCTATAACTTCAGTGTTGTCTTTTATTAGGGTATAACTTGATGTTAGATTCTTACTGTTTGTTTCATCGAAATTTGTAAGATTTACTTTTAGTGTAGCACTTAACTCTGGGCTATCGTTTATTATTTGATAAGTTGCTGATGCTTTTTTATACTTTGAATCTAAGTATACTGTCATTGTAGCACTAGTATCATCTGTATATGCTCCTTGTACTACTGGGTATGTTACTTCTTTGAATGTACTTGTTGGAACTGTAGTTACGCTTTCGTTATTTACTGTATATGTTATGTTATGTGCTGTAATAGATGTATGTTCATTTGTACCACCATTTTTGTTAAATTTAACTAAAAAGTCAGCATTAGCGGATACATTAGCATTACCATTTATATTTAATGTTACTCCTGTTACAGCGGCATAACCTATACCTAATATTAGTACTGCTATAAAGATAGCTAGTCCGATAAATGTTTTTCTTTTTTTCATTCTTTACTCCTTCTTTCTTTTGATAGTATTCTATCCTATTTAATTATAACACATTATTTTTTAGTAATGCAACATTTTTTGATATTTGTGGTTTATTTTTTGTTACCTTAAAAAGGTATTATTAAAACGGATATTTTAAAATCCGTTTTTCTTCTTAAGACTACTGGTCTTAAGGGGGTATTATCTTGTCCATTCAAATTCAAAGTCTAGTATTTTTACGGTGTCTCCTTCTTTAATACCTAATTTTTCTAATTCTTCATCTACTTTCATTTTTCTTAATTTATTTGAGAATCTTTCATAGGCTTCTTCAGTTGTAAAGTTAGTCATTCTAAATAGTTTTTCGATGATATCGCCTTTTACTATATATACTCCATTATCTTCTATTATAGTAAATGGTTTTTCTTCTTTGAATTTATATAATACATGACTCTCTTGCATAGAAGATGAAAATAATTCTTCTCTTTCTAATGTCTTAGTTAAATTAGATAGTTTATCTATTACTTTATCTAATCCGACATTATTTATAGCACTTATTTCATATATTTCTTTATTATTTATTTTTTCTTTAAACTTTTTTAAGTTTTCTTTAGCATTTATACCATCCATTTTATTGGCTATGATTATTTCTGGTTTTGTTAATAAGCGAGGAGAAAATTCTTCTAATTCATGTCTTATTGCTATATAATCTTCATATGGGTCTCTTCCTTCTTCGCTAGCCATATCTATAACATGAGCTATTATTTTAGTTCTTTCAATATGTTTTAGGAACTTATGACCTAGACCTGCTCCAGAAGAGGCTCCTTCGATTAAGCCTGGAAGATCCGCTACGAGAAAGGAATTGTCGTTTGTTTTTACTACTCCTAAGTTAGGTGATAGGGTTGTAAAGTGATAGCTGGCTATTTTAGGATTGGCATTTGATATCATTGATAGTATTGTTGATTTTCCAACACTTGGCATACCTACTAGTCCAACATCCGCTAGCATACGAAGTTCTACTAGTACTCTTCTCTCTTCTCCTGGTTCTCCTTTTTCGGCATATGATGGACAGGGATTACTTCTAGTAGATAGGCTTACGTTTCCTCTTCCTCCTCGGCCTCCATAAGCTACTATTACTTCTTCATTATTTTTAGTTAAATCTGCTATTACTACTTTAGTAGTAGCATCTTTTATGGTAGTACCAACTGGTACTTTTACTATAACATCTTCACTATCTTTACCGTTTTTGTTTTTTCCTTCGCCATTACTTCCGTTATTTCCTTTTACTTTCTTTTGATAGCGAAGATCTATTAGGGTTTTTAAGCCTTCATCGGCTTTAAAGATTATATCAGATCCTTTGCCGCCATTACCGCCATATGGTCCTCCCATTGGGATATATTTTTCTCTTCGGTAAGCCATACAGCCATTACCGCCTGTACCCGCTAGAAGGTCTATTGTTACTTCATCGACAAACATTTTATCACTACCTTTCGTATTTTACTTTATAGATAACTACAAGCATTAGTATTATTATTAATATTAGGTATATTCCTGTTACCCATATTATTCTAGGAATGTTTTTTTCTTTCTTTTCTTTCTTTGATTTCATTTTTTATACTCCTTACTTTTATTAATACTTTGTCATATATCTCTTGTAAAAAATCTATTATATAAGTATCTACAAAGGCAAGGGAAGAAATAAAGATGATACTTACTATACCAAATTTTGAGACTAAAAACAAGTCTGGAAGTAAAATTAGTAGTTCTACAAAGGATATTATGCAAAATATTAGTAGTATTTTTCGCCATAGGTTTAATGGTTTACATATTGTATATAGTTGTCTTAGGGTAATGAATCCTGTTAAGGCTACCACTATTAAGCGATAATTTTCGAAGTCTTTATGGAAGATAGTACAAAACATTATTATGATAAAGATATTTATTACCACTGTTATTCCATTTGGAAGGGCATTTCTAAATACTTTAGATATGAAACCTTTGGTTACTTTGTTATAGTTTGGTTCTAAGGCTAGGAAAAATGATGGAATACCTACACATACTGAACTTATTAGGGATAATTGTATTGGATAGAATGGGTATTCATAGGTTAATACTATTGATAATAGGGATAATAGAAATGAGTATGTTGTCTTTATTAAGTACATAGCCGCTACACGTTCTATATTATTTACTACTCTTCTTCCTTCGTTTACGATATCTGGTAATACTGAGAAGTCACTAGTTGTTAGTACTACTTCGGATACACTTCTAGCGGCATTAACACCATTTTGTAGTGCTATTCCACAGTCGGCTTCTTTTAATCCTAATACATCGTTTACTCCATCTCCTATCATGGATACGGTATTGTCTTCTTTTAGGGCTTTAATTACCATTTGTTTTTGATTTGGTGTCATTCTACCAAAGATTACTTTTTCATGGGCTACTTTGACTAACTCTTCATAATCGTTTGGTAAATCTGGGCCTGCTATAAACTTATCATAGCCTTCAAAGTCTAATTGTTTTAGGATATTGGATACGGAAATGGGATTATCTCCAGATATTATTTTTATTTCTACGCCTTGTTCTTTAAAGTATTTTAGGGTATTACCTGCTGATGGTCTTATATTATCTTTTATAATTATGAAAGCTAGTACTTCTATTTTATCTTTTTCTCTTGCTAAAGTAATTATTCTATATCCTTTTTTGATATATTTATCAAGCTGTTCATAATCAGTTATTTGTTTATCTGTTATATATTCTAGGGCTCCTAAATAGTATTTGGTATTATCTATAATAGTTATACTACATTTTTTAGCGGAACTAAATGGTATTCTATCTGTTACGTTTAAATCTTTTTTTATACCATATTTATTTTTAAGAGCTATATCGGTTGAGTTATTTCCTTCTTCAGTATTGATATTAGCTATAATGTTTTCTATATTTACTCTTTTATCTAATACGATGGTATCAACGACAGTCATTGTTCCATCAGTTATGGTTCCGGTTTTATCTAGGCATAATACATCAGTACATGATAATACTTCAATACCATGTAGTTTTTGGATGATAACATTTTTCTTTGCCATTTTTACTACTCCTGCTGTTAAGGCAATTGATGTTAATAGTACTAGTCCTTCTGGTATCATACCGATAATACCCGCGACAGTAGATAGTATGGCTTCGCTATAGGTTTGGTTACTGTGAAAGTATTGGCTTATGAATAGTAGTACTCCTACAGGAATAATTAATACTGTTACTATTTTTAGGATAGTATTAATAGTTCTTTGAAGGTATGAGGAGTTATCACTTACTTCTGATGCTTCTTTTATTAGATTACTGGCATAGTTATTCTTACCTATGCTTATTACTTTGGCATAACCACTACCACTTGTAACTATAGAACCAGACATTATTTTATCATCTTTCTTTTTGATTATAGCGTCTGATTCACCAGTTATTATACTTTCATCTACTTCTAGACTACTTGACTTTAGGACTTCTAAGTCAGTTAGTATAGAATCACCAGATGATATATAAACAACATCATCAAGTACTATCTCTTCTTTTTTAATGGTTTGTTTTTCACCATCTCTTATTACTACTACTGTATCTTTATTTGTTACTTTGATATTATCTAGTATTTTTTTGGCTTTTAATTCTTGATATATGGCTATTATTGTATTAAATATAATTGTTCCAATAAATAGGGTATTTTGTATAGATCCTGTTGTTAATACTAAGATAAACAGAGTTATATTTAAGATATTAAATAGAGTTATACAGTTTGATAATATTATTTCTTTAGTTGTTCTTGTATACTTTATTTTATCTTCATTTGATAAGCCATTATTCTTTCTATATTCTACTTCATATTTTGTTAAACCTTTCATAATTCCTCCTAGTTAAAAAGGGCTTATAATGCCCTTTATTTTCTATAATAATATACTCCACTATCCATTGCTGGGAAGGCCATAACACTTCTTGGATCTATTGAATATGTGTTGAAGAAGGTTGCATGATGTCCTGTGGCTATTCCTAAGTGAAGATGGGCTCCAAAGCTTTCTCCGGTATTTCCTACATAACCTATTACATCATCGGTTGTTACTTCTTTTCCTTGATACATGCCTTGGGCAAAGCCTGTCATGTGCATATATACGGTAGTATAATCGATACCATTAACATTGTGATAAATATAAATGGCATTTCCTCCTCCGGATATCCAACCTATACGAGCTATTGTTCCTTTAGCTACTGGATATATTGGTGCTCCTGCTATTCCATAGTACCATAAATCTATTCCATGGTGATATCCTCCAATATTTGGTCTTTGGTGGTCATATCCTGTATAGTCATCACTTACAGTGAAATGGCTAAGTGGGTATCTCCAGCCAAAACTTACTGGGGTTGCTAAACAAGTACTTACGTCTTGATTAAGACTACAGCCTATTTTTTCATAGTAGGCTATTTCTTTTTTGTAATCACGAATGTCTTCTTCGATGGTAGAGCCTTCTTGATCATATACTTCAGCATTTGACTTTAGAGTCATCATCTTTGCACTTAGGGTATTATTTTTTTCTTCTAGAGCACTTTGTTTTTTTGATAATTCTTTTTTATTTTCTTCTAAAGTGTTTATTAGTTGTTTTAATTCGTCCATAAGGTTATTGTTATAGTCTGTAAGTTGTGATACTACTGAATATCTATATATAAAATCGGTATAGGAATCTGCTTCAAATAGGTATTCTAAGTAGATGTTTTCTCCATTTGATACTTGCAAAAATTTAAGTAATTCATCTGTTTCTTTACTTTTTTCTTCTATTTGGTTTTGGCTATTTATTATTTCTTGTTCACTCTTTTTTATATCGTTTTTTATTTCTGTTATAGAAGATAATATTGATGATATTTCATTATTTACGTTTTTTATTTCGGCTTCATTTAATTCTTTTTTACTTTGATTATCAGAGTATTTCTTTTCTAAAGCCGCTAATTCATCTTTTAATCCTTGAAGGGTTTTAGCTTCTGCTTGATAACTAGGTATTAATATCATAGTCATTATTATAATGATAAATATTATTTTTCTTTTCATCTTATCACATCTTTCTAACATAATTATATAGTAAATGAAAATTTTAGTCAATATTTAGGTTTTATTTTACATTTTTTAGTAATTGTTATTAGTGGATATTACTAGAATATGTCTAAAAAGTTAACGTTATATAAAATAAATAAGTGAAAATTTTTAATCTTCACTTATTATTTCTTTTGATAAAACTTATTATAACTAAATATATTCTATTGGTACCATATAATTATTATCATCATATGCTATTATATCTTTTGTCATACATAATAC